>CAZDNQ010000413.1:0-4669 GCA_964506605.1 uncultured Victivallis sp.
GACGTCCTCGGACCGACCGACCCCACCAAGGCGCCGAGCGGCACGATCAGGAAGGAATACGGACGCGATGTGATGGTCAACACCGCACACGCCTCGGATTCCCCGGAGAACGCGCAGCGCGAGATGAAGATAATCAAGATCCAGGAAAACTGTCTCAGCGGGATAATCCGTGATTTCCTGAATGAGAAGGGCTATAAGTGACATCAGGCCACGGCCTCAGCCGGACCGATTGACCGGGTTGGAGCAAGCTACCCCTGTCCGCCGCAGATTCTTTGAGATGGCGGGAACTTGCCCGGCCGGTTTAATGACGCAGGACGATTTCCACAAGCAGTAGAAATAACAATATCACCTATCCACGGGAGCAGGACACACATGAACATTGAACACGTTGGCATCCAGGTATCAGATCCGTCGGCGATGGCCGAATGGTACGTCAGGAATCTCGGATTTTCGGTAAAACGCTCTTCGGACGATCCAGTGCCCGTGCGTTTCATATGCGACGGAAGCGGTAGGGTGATGCTTGAGGTATACAAGAATCCGAAGGTGGGAGTTCCAGACTATCCGGCAATGGATCCGCTGACCCTCCATATCGCATACTGCTGCGAGAATGTGCCCAGGGTGTTCGAGAAGCTCATCAAGGCCGGCGCCACCCAGGTATCCGCGCCTGAAAACATCCCCAGCGGCGACCAGATCGCCATGCTGAGGGATCCGTGGGGCCTGGTCATCCAGCTCTGCCGCCGCAAAAACCCGATGGTGTGAAATTCATTCTAACAAATGAAACCGCACAGCCTTTCAAAGATCGTGATATTCATCCTTGCCGGAATATTGCTGGCGGGAGGCGCATACGCCGGCAACACCAGGAAGAACAAGAAGCCGCAGCCGGTGCAGCCACAGCCGCCGCAGCAGCCGCTGGAGGACAGGTCGACGGAGGTCTCTTGGACGGGTACGCTCACGTTCGAGACCGCCGATGATGGAAGCAAGACCGTAGGTTTTGTAAGCGACAGGGACCAGAAAAAATATACTGTCAGGATAGATCCAGCCGGCAACAAACTTATTTCCGGGATCAAGAACAACAGCAGGATCGAGATAAGGGGAACCCTGTGCGAGAAGACCGACGGTTCATCCTTCCTGAAGCTCACGGAGTGCAAGCTCGCAGCTGACAAGGCCGAATAAGACAATTCCCGGCACCGAACCATCATATTGCATGCCCTTCTCAGGCGCCGCATCTTTTTCATTCTCTTCCGGATTTGCCGCTGGTTCAGCTCTTTTAAAATCAGATTCCGGGTTTATAGGCTCGAAGCCCCGTTCCGGGGAGACGTGGCGGAATTTCTTAATTTGATGCCCGGACCTGCCGGATGAGCGGGGCCAGCAGCCGAGGACGGTTGTGGGGGCTGATCAGGTATACTCCATCCATGTCCGCATCCAGCGATTCCAGCAGCTGTGCGCATGATTCGAGTCCGGCCTTCTCCTGATCCTCCTTGCTCGGCAGCGATGTGAGCTGCCTGAGGACTGTTTCCGGGATGCGGATGCCGGGCACTTCGTTATGCAGGTAAAGAGCGCTCCGCGCCGATACCAGCGGGAAGAATCCAAGGAACACCCGCAGTTCCGGGATACGGATCATTTCCAGCACGCGTCGTGCATGATCCGGATCAAATACCGGCTGTGTCATGACAAATCTGGCCCCCTCATCGACTTTCCTGTGGAGGCGCTGGAGTTCGTTCTCCAGGTTGCGGGCGCCGGAGTTGAAGGCGACGCCGATGGAGAAGTCCGCCTCCCCTTTCAGAGGAGCGCCGGAATTGGTGAAGCCCCTGTTCATGGTCGCGATCAGGCGAGTGAGCAGGAACGAGTTCAGATCGAACACGCTCTTCCCCTGCCCTGCGGATGCCGACAGCGGATCGCCTGTGAGCGCCAGCACCGCCCGGATGTCCAGGGCATGCATGCCCATGAGGAGCGACTGTATCCCGAGCAGGTTGTGGTCGCGGCAGGTCAGATGGCAGATGGCATGCACCCCGAGTTCGCGGCGGATGATCGACGCCAGGGCCATGTTGCTCATCTTGAGCGACGCCAGCGGGTTCTCCGCCATGCTGATCGCCTGGGCCCCGGCTTCAACTAATGTTCGCGCATCCTCGACTATGCCTTTGAACACCAGGCTAGGAGGAGGATCGATTTCCGCGATCACAGGATGCGATATCGTCAGACTCTCCAGGAACGCACCTTTCCTGAATGGCGCTGGAGCGGCGGCCGCCGCTGCCTGGACCGGGGCCCTGGCAGTAACCACCGGCGCAGTGCGTATTGTCGTCAGCGCCAGCACCATCGACCGGACCATTTCCGGCGTTGTCCCGCTGAATCCGCCGACGATCCGGACACCTGATTTCGCCAGGCGCACGGCAGTATCGCCCATATATGACGGCGAAGCCATGTAGATCAGACGTCCGCCTTCCGATGCTTCCGGATAACCGGCGTTGGGATGGGCGGCAACAGCTTTTCCCGCCGAGCTGGCCACAAGGCGTTCCGCCGCTTTGACGGTCGCCGAGATGCTCAAGCCGCCATTGACGCCTATCACATCGGCGCCAGCCTCCAGCAGCCGCGCCGCGGACGCTTCGACGGACTCCCCTGTCTCACAGAGCCCGTTCTCGGAAAATATCATCTGGGCGAATATCGGAATGTCCCTGCCGGCAAGCCTCCTGGCCTCCCCGACAGCAAAAGCAAGTTCTTCCAGTTTGACGAATGAAAGGAACTGCATGGCGTGGACTCCGCCCTCCAGGAGCGCGCTGATCTGTCCGACATATGCGTCACGCAGGGACTCCATGTCCCAGTCCTCATCCAGGGTCAGCCCCAGCGGACCCACCGCGCCGGCCACGAACGCTGTCCTGCCGGCGCTCGCCAATGCGAGTTTCGCTGCTGCCAGATTGATCTCGCGCATCTTCTCGGCAAGACCTATTCTGCGCAGGCAGAACAGATTGGCGCCGGCGGTGTTTGTGGCGATCAGAGTGGCTCCGGCATCGGCGAACTCGCCATGGATCCGGCTGATCAGGTCGGGTCTGGCAAGATTGAGGATCTCAGCTCCCCGCGAAAGGTCTCCTCCCGCGTCACGGATGCAGTCCTCCACCGGGAGACAGCTCACGAGGAATCCTGATTTGAGATGGTCGAACAGTGGCTTGCCCGTATCTGCCATGGTAACTGCCTGCTGATTTGTTATAGTTTCCAGTAATTGCCGCAACCTGTGAAAATTAACACGCGGCGCGCAAGAATCAATATGGGGAAAACTCCAATTCGGCAACAGTACTGCACAGACCGATACACAAACTCCCGCGCCTCAGCGCATGAAATACTTGCCAATAGTCTCGAAATAGAATGGACTTCCAAATAACGGAGGGCGGGTTTTCCTACCCGCCATATAATGAGCAACGCGGGTTAGACCTGTCCTTCGAAGGAGGAAAACCCGCGCTCCGTTGAATAGGAAATATGTCGAGACAATTAGTAATTAGACGGAGAGAGCCCGTGGCTATATATTACGGGACAACAACAGGGAAAACAAAATGCTGCAACGGCGAATTCTTCCACGGACCGGACTGGAATGCTCCTCCCTCTGCCTCGGCACGGCCTCCATGGGCTCGTCCCTCCCCCTCGCCCCCTCGTTCATGATGCTGGACGCCTTCTTCGAGGCCGGCGGGAACTTCCTCGATTCAGCACGCGTCTATGCGGACTGGCTCCCCGGCGGCTCGTCGGCCAGCGAAACCGCCATCGGTTCGTGGATGAAGGAAAGAAATATCAGGGACAGGATTGTCGTAGCCACCAAGGGGGGACATCCGCCACTGGCAGACATGTCCAGATCCCGCATCTCGCACAAGGAGATCTCCGCCGACATCGAACAGAGCCTGAGCTGCCTGCAGTCCGACACGATCGATCTTTACTATCTCCATCGCGACGATCCTTCTGTTCCAGTTGGGGAGATACTGGGATTCATGGACGGTTTTGCGAGGGAGGGAAGGATCCGCTTCTATGCCTGTTCCAACTGGGACGCATCCCGGATTGCAGCGGCTGCGGATTTCGCAAAGAAGAATGGCTCCCGTGGATTCGTCGCAGTACAGAACATGTGGTCACTGGCGGAACCGGCACCCGGCCGTATTGCAGACAGGAGTCTCCGCACAATGGACGCAAGGACAATACGGATCTGCAGGGATTACGAGATAAGCGCAATTCCATATTCAGCGCAGGCGAGAGGTTTTTTCACGAAACATGCACTTTCAAAAGATTTCAAATACGACCCGTCTCGGACAGGCCTCTATGATACGGAGCAGAACTATTCACGCCTGGCAGTGGCTGTCCGCCTGGCGGAAAAGCACGGAGTCGGCGTCACCGCCGTGGTCCTCGCCTATCTGAGATGCCAGGAAGTTGCGACGGTTCCCGTCATTGGGCCGGGCAGCTTGGACCAGCTGGAAGACTGCCTGCGCGGATCCGAACTGATCCTGTCCGCTTCAGAAATTGATGAACTGTCAGTTTCCTGATATCCCCTCTGCCCTCCGATTAGCGCATGAGGTGGAGAGACCGGCAAATTCCTGATTGCATCTGTCCGGAGCTTCTATGGCTGGAATTGAATTCCCATCATCACGCTTCCCTGCCACGTCAGAAAGGTATATCCCCCTCAACGGAAGTCCCGCTTACCTCC
>CAZDNQ010000414.1:0-4665 GCA_964506605.1 uncultured Victivallis sp.
CTCGTAGGTGAGGCTGAGGAAATAGAGCGCGTCCATCTTCTGCTTGTCCATCGGAATCATCTCGCCGATTGCCTTGTTGAACTCCTCGATGGCGATGTCATACTGCTTCATGAGCTGGAAGCACTGGCCGAGATAGACGATCGAAGAAAGCCTTCTCTGCGGATTCTTCTGCGAGAGCTGGAACTGCGATAGCGCATTCTCATGTTCGCCTATTTCAAAATATATCACACCGAGCTCATACCTGAGCTGGAGATCGTTGGGATAGCTGTTTACGCGCTCCAGGGCCCTGGCAAGCCTGTAGTCCATCATCTGCTTAGTGATCGCAGCTGCGTTGGCGTCAGCCTCGGCCTTCTTCGCAGGATCAGCGCCATACTTGTTCCAGTCCTCAATGCTCTTCTCATATTTCGCCACGTTGGACTTTTCAATCGCCCTGTCTATGAAAGGATCCAGGACTCCCATCTCCTGCACAGCCAGGTTGAAGTAATGTATCGCCTTGTCATGCTCCTCGGCCTTCTGATAGAGGTCACCGAGTTTCTTCTTGGTGTCAAGCGTGCCTTTTCCGGTAGCCATCTGCTTCTCTAGATCATCAATAAGCTCCTTTACGTCGTCGACATTCCTGGCGATCCTGTCCTTCTGCTCGAGCTTGACGGCATCGTCCTTGCTCTTCAGCAGCTTGCGGTAGCTGTCGTCGCCGGAAGCCTTGTCCTCCCACTTGTTCTCATCCATTGTGGCAAGGGCTGCGGCGGCTCGCACCTTCTGCTGCGCATCCAGATCCCCCGGCTTCAGCATGGCGATCTCCTGCCTTATCCTTAGGGCCTTCGTCCCCTGCTTGTCGGCGGAATATTCATCGGCAAGCCAGTCCAAGACCGTAATGTTCTTGGGAAAATACTCCCTGGCTATCTCAAGGGCTTCAATCGTTATGAACCTTGCGTTCAGATCCCTGCCCGCCTGTGCGAGGAGATTGAGGGCCTGGATCGATTTGAGGTTGATTGCAAGGGCGTCTTCAGCATTTCGCAGCGCGTCCTGGGGCTTCTTCCTGGCGAGTTGGGTCTTGCCGGCGGTCAGCATGCCGGAAGTCTTGAATGTCGCTATGAGCCCGCTGAAGAAGGTGATCTTCGCAGCCTTCAGTTTCTCAAGCTTCCTAAGCTGGTCCCTGGCCTCTCCGAAGGCAGGCTCCTTCTGGATTACTGACTTTAGAATCATAATACCGTATTCTATGTCCTTGGCGGAAAGGGCTGTCTGGTACTTGCTCCTAAGATCGGACGGTATATCCTTGAAAGCTTTCTTCTCCATAAATATCGACCTCCGGAAAATATGTAAATTATTCCCAATCTTCTTCTATTATCAGTATTAAATGATAAATTTACATTTGAATACGGGAAAATACAAGATTTCCACGGCATTTTATCATCATGGGAAACATTGAAGACAGCATAGCTGCGATATCCACGGGCACAGGCGGTGCGGTGTCCATAATAAGGATATCGGGGAAGAGCTCGCCGGAGATCGCAAATTCAGTCTGGAAAGGCCGGAAGAAGCTCGGTCCCGACGGAAGGCGCACAATGCTCCTCGGCAGATGCGTCTCACCGGACAGCCGTTTCTTCGAACAGGCCGTCGCCGTATACTTCCCGGGCCCTGCATCCTACACCGGAGAAGACATGGTGGAGATACACTGCCACGGCGGGAATCTTGTTTCCAGGAAGGTCCTCGAACTGGTAATCCATGCCGGCGCCCGCCAGGCCGATCCCGGAGAGTTCACCTGCCGCGCCTTCATGAACGGCAAGCTCGACCTGACCCAGGCGGAAGGCGTCTCTGAAATAATCTCCGCGCGGACCTCCATGGCGCTCAACCTCGCCGAACGCCAGACCAGCGGGATACTTGGACGGACCATACGCGAAATCCGCAGTTCACTCATCCATGTGCTCTCGGAATGTGAATCCCGCCTCGATTTCCCCGAGGAGAACCTCGACTGGAAGCCGGCCGGAGAACTCTGCATCGAGCTTGCCGGAGCTATATCGGAAATTGAAAAACTCCTCAAATACAGGACCGAAGGGGCAATACTCCGGGAAGGAATCAGAATCGTGATCGCCGGCAGGCCGAATGTCGGCAAATCAAGCCTGCTGAATATCCTTCTCGGCTACGACCGCGCAATTGTCACCCCCCTGCCCGGCACGACACGCGATACGGTCGAGGAACTTGCCGCAATCAGGAACATCCCGGTAAGGCTCATAGACACTGCCGGCATCCGCGAGGCCGACAACATCATCGAGAACAAGGGCATCGAACGCAGCATGGCGTCAATCCGCCAGGCGCAGGTCATCCTCTGGCTGCTGGATGCGTCTTCAGACCACTCCGATGAAATCAAGACAATGAACGGGCACGTCGCAGGCAGGACTAATGCCATCGCAGTCTGGAACAAGACCGATCTTCTTGCGAAATCCGCAGGGCTTCCGCAGACAGGCATCCCAACCGTGGAAATTTCGGCCGGGAAGAACGATGGAATTGAAAGGCTCCTGGATGTCATTGAAAAGTCTATCTGGGGATTTCCCCATACCGATGAACCCGAGACCGCCGTCAGCACCAGGCATTCCACCCTCCTCGAAGAGGCGCTTGAAGCCCTGCCCGGCGCAGTGGAAAAGATTAAATCCCAGGAATGGGAGCTGGCATCCGTCAGCCTCCATGCCGCTGTCACAGCCCTTGGAAAAATCACCGGCGAAGATGCATCTCCAGACATGCTCGACGAGATCTTCAGCAGGTTCTGCATCGGCAAGTAAGAAAGTTCTTACCACAGAGACACAGAGACACAAAGCTTGAGACAGACTTGGAATTCTGATATTTACGCTGTAGGCGTATAGTGACATAGCCTATGGTTTCAACCATAGGTAACGGATTTCAAAAACGTATCCACCCTGAGGGGTGGGATAATTTTCCTCCGTCCCTACAGAACGAACCACCTTTTACGGGAAACCTGTGGCTGGCTCTTTTACTTTATTAAATGAAAACGCAAGGCTGTTAGCTACTATGGATTCATTTTGCCGGTGAGGCAGTGCCAAATGTCATCGTTCCCCAGGTGTGAGGAAGAAGTTCCGAACTGCCGGGACGGTCGACGACCTTCCCTTCGCTGAGTCCAGCCCAGTGTGCCGCGCGTTCGCGCTGGTCGCCTGCGGAATTCGCAATTCCGACCGATGCATCGAACCCGATCGTCTTTCCGACGACATCCTTCAGCCCAAGGCTCGCAAGAGGCACAGCGATTTCAACTATATATTGTATGTTTCCACTCTTCGCATCCTTCGGATTCACCTTGTAAGCCATCTGAAGTCCGGGCACTTCGCCTATCTGATCGAACTTGATCGTCGCGGCGGGCGAAGAGATCGTGCGCGGATTTGTTCCGCCAGTCTTCTTCTGCCAGAATCCCTGGTTGAAGTTGGTTTCACCTGCGGCTCCGTTGCTGACACGGGCAAGAATGACTCGCATGTCACCGTCCTTCACTTCCCGACGCTGGGGCTTCGACCAGTCGGGGGCGACATAGAAATCAACATATGCTCCGCTGACGAACGGTGCATATGGCAGTTCGCTTCCGCTGTTCACCGGTCCTGCCGGATGCCAGACCATGTACGCAAGATAGAGATTCTTTTCGTCGTACATCGCCCTGACCTGGGCAAGACATTGCCCGTCCATCAGTATAAGCATGGGAAGGTTCTTCGAGCCGTTGACTCCAAACCATCCTTCGCGACCATCAAGATTTCCATCGACCTTCACTTCCACGGCACCCGGCGCTTTTCCGGGAGCCGGCATCGCTGTCATCGTCGGCTTTTCAGTTGGCGGAACACCATCAGGATCCCATGGCAGCACATTCTTCGCCTGTTCGGGGCTGAGCGTCACAGGCGTGCTTGCCAGGCGCTGTACTTCCGGAAGTTTGACCTCGTGGATGCGAGTCTCGCATCCGGCTCCTATGTGGTATATCTTCCCTGTCTGCGGATGCTTGAAGACGAACGTGGACTGTATTTCGCCATACTGCTCCTGGTCGACCGGAATGCCGGTCTCGCCTGCCGGCTGTTCCTTGAAGATATGTCCGAAGAAGAGTCCGTCGCTGTGCCATAGCCAAACTGGACCGAGAGTGTCTGGAACAAACAATACGTCGCCACCTTTTCCGGAAAGAGCGACCGGATGATACATCTGCCCAGGCACAGCAACGCCGGGAGCGCGCCGTCCGACAGCCCATACGACCTCGCCTGTATTCTTGTCGAACTTCACAAGCTTGGTGCGCCAGTTGCGGCTGGCCCACCAGCCCGCACCATCTATACCCGGAAGCTCGATCTTCGTCTTTGCTTCAGGATGAGCCAATGCATAGAGCCCATCATCTGCCTTAAGAGGTATTGGCATTCCAACATGGCGTACTTCCTTCGTGCCGTCACCGCCTGAGAAGTCCGGCATTGACGCAGGTTTCTTCTGCACCATCGACCAGTCATAGACCGGAATTCCGCCCGGGAGGATTTCCTTGGGAGGAAGAACGTAATCGAAGCGTGTCTTGATGTCTTTCGTGAGCATCTGCAGATGGACGTTCAGATCCGAATCGATCTGCCCGACAGCCACACGGATACATCCTTCAAGCGCGGGGACATCCTTCACATGGATTATCTCGTCGGCCGACATCTTTCCATCGCC
>CAZDNQ010000415.1:0-4663 GCA_964506605.1 uncultured Victivallis sp.
TTGGTCTATTCTCAATGGAAGGGATATCTGGAAGAAGAAAGTAAAACCTATTGTACCCCAATAATCAACAGGCTGCGTGGTCAACAAGGTATCAGCTTTACTTATGCTCACACAAGTGGGCATGCTCCAGTTGAAGAACTCATTGAATCCGGGATTGGCTTTTGTTGTGAACATCGGGCAGAGCAGGACCTTGATCCCCACCTTTGAATACATGTCGAGATACTGTTCGACAATCTTCCTGCGCTCCTCCTTTTTCTCGTTGGGCTTGTTCGGCTCATCTGAGAAGAATCCCTGGTAGAGCGGCTCCCTCATGCAGCCAAAACCTCCTTCGACCAGGAATGGCAGCGTATATTCCAGCCGCCAGTACGGAGAGAACTTGTCCGGTCCGTAGAAAAGATCGGTATGTATCATGTGCCCGCTGAATCCGAATATGCTGTCCTGCGGTATCTTGACGCCTGCCGGAACGGGCTTGGGCTGGATAATTATCTCCTTCTCACGGACAATCTCGAAATCGTCTATCCATATGTCGCCGGATGTCTGGCCTTTAGCAATATGCTGCCTTCCGTTCATAATCCATATCTCAGTAGCCGGAAGATGGAACTTCTTGTCGTTCTTTCCGCCCCAGGAACCGTCGGCCTTCTCGAAATCATCCATTTTCACGGTCTGCCATTCCTCATTCGCCTGAAGCGGCCTCTTATATTGGAAGTATTGTCCGCTCTTGTCCTTAATCCTCATGTCGAATCCATCCAGACCGGAAGTCCTGACGCTGAATGAGAGCGACTTCATGTTCTGGCTGAACTTTTTGACCGCGGCGACATATGATCCGCCTTTTGAAAAATCGCCGTGGATCTTGAGGGAGGATGTTCCGGACTTCTTCACATCCTTGTCGATTGAAATGGCTCCTTCTGCACCTTTGAACTCCCAGCCGCCGTTGTATTCCCAGCCCTGCTGGTCCTTCTCGAAATCGCCGATTGAGACCGTTTCGTCCTCTGCAAAAAGACAGGCGGACAATACTGCGAATATCGCAAGAGCAAGCAGATTCCTTCCCATCGCACTCTCCTTAATCTTAGTGTATCAATTAAAATTATCAGTTGTCGTCGTCACGTCCGCGCCATAACTTCTTTGAATCGGTATCGCTCACAGAGAACGGTATTGCGCCAATGTTCCGTTTCTCGACATGTCCGTCAAGGAACAGGATGCAGCTGCCGTTCACATGGCGCTGGAAGTCCTGGTTCTGCTGGCATGCGAAACCGGCGGCGATCAGCAGTGCTCCAGCGTACTGCATGGATTCCTTTGTCTCAAAAACCAGCGCGGCGGATGCCGGAAATGTCAGATACGTTATATTCTTGGAAGTGTATGTGTGCGGGTTTGTCTCCATAGTAGCGGCGGTGGTCGGGGCATCGCCATCGCATGAAGGGCACGTGCAGGTCACAGGAAGCAGACGCGGCGCAAGCGACAGGTTCATGCCATACCACTGCGCCGGTTTTCCCTTGTTGGCATTCAGCCAGTTGTCGGTCCTGCCCCTCTTTCCCGGACATTTGAATATGACATGGTTCCCGTCAAGAGGTTTTGAACTGAATGCCGTCGCACCTTCGCCGGACTTGTATCCGCAGAGCGCGTATGGCCATCTTGTGTTCATCCCGCCAGCATGGTCAGGATGCGCCGCAGGCGGGGGCAGAACCATCTCCCAGTCTCCGGCATAGCTTCCGAACATAGCGCTTACCTGCTTCAGGTTCCCCTGGCAGTTGACGAGATAGGCCGTCTCCTTCGCCATGCTGAGCGCTGGAAGAAGCAGGGCGATCAGGACTGCGATGATCGCAATTACGACCAGCAGTTCGATGATGGTGAAGGCATTTTTGATTGCCGATTGCCGATTGCCGATTTTGAAATTCAAAATCATTGTCCTCCATTTCAAATTCCTTGAAACATCACTTTTGAAAATCACGGGTTCACGCAGGTCTCGCTGCCTTCCCACAAGTTATAGAAACCTTCAGGCGGATCGATATAGTCCTCATAGCTGTTCGCGGCGCTGCCTGTTTTCGTGTCGGCATGGGCGTCGGCATAGACAATGTTGGATTTCTTCAGATGCCTTGTGAAGTCTCCCAGACGGCTGATCTGGAAAGTCGTGCTCTTGCAGCATATGATCGAGCTGCTGCCCCTCTGCTCCGAAGCCCTGGTCTCGAAGACAAGACCGCACTTGCTGGGATCCCTGATCTTGCCGAACTGCTTCGGCGTGCAATAGTCCAGCGGATTGCCGCCTGTACTTACATTCGCATGCGTCTCCACATGGAGGATCATCATGTTCATCCCGTATATGGTCGACGGCACGGTGTTCCATGCATCTCCTACAAATCCTTTCATGCTGGGACATTTGTATAGGGAAGGAGTCTTAAGGTCATCGGGCTCGAGCTGCCTCCTCCAGGATGGGGAACCGGCATTTATATTCGCGGTCGGCGGCGGAAGGTACCCGGTCCAATCTGTCAAATAGTTGTGCATGGCCAGGGCAATCTGCTTCATCTGGTTGGCGCACTGGATCTTTATCGCCATCTCCTTCGCCTGCTGGATGGCCGGAAGGAGCAGCGCCGCAAGGATTGCGATGATCGCAATCACGACCAGCAGTTCGATCAAAGTAAACTTTGTTCGAAGTTGCCTCCGCCCTGCGCTGACGCTTGTGGCTACGGCTGGCGAGGACGACAGTTCTATGTGCGCAAATACAGACGACGGATGACAGACGACCGACGACCGATCCTTGCATCCTGGACCATTTCCTCCCAGCATCAAGTTTCCAGTTTCAAGTTTCAAGCGTCATTTCTCCTTTCGGACATCCCTTACGGAACTCCTGACAATCAGCTTCGGCCTTATTATCTCCTTGTAGACATGTCCGTTGTCCGGCCGGTTCATCTTCCTGAGGAGGATATCCGAGACCTTTTCGCCGATCTCGCGAGTCATGTGGGAGACGGTCGTGAGCGGCACCTCGGTTTCCACAGGGACATTGTCGAATCCGACAAGCGAGATGTCTGATGGAACTGACTTCCCCTGGTTTTTAAAAATCCCGTTGATGCATTCAGCAAGTTCGTCAGAGGCCGCGAACACCGCAGTCGGGCTGTTTTTCCAGAAAGCTTCAGGAAGCCCGTCCAGCTTTTTACTGAAGCCGGATTCAAACTCGACCACCTCGAACACCTGGGCATGTTCCGGCTTCATCCCCGCCTCCTTCACAGCCTTCCTAAACCCCGCCTTCCTGTCGGCAACCCATTTCCTGTCGCTTCTGAAGGTGACGTGGGCGATGTTCCGGTGCCCGTTCTCCAGCAGATGCTTCGCAGCCATGCATGCGCCATGGAAATTGTCTATGTCGACGGTGTTCAGGCCTGAATCATCATGTTCCAGGCATCCTTCAATTATTACGCACGGGGACGTGCTCTTCCTGAGAGTTTCAAGATATCGCTCCTCTGCATATCCGCCGCCGGTGTAGTATATGATCGCGCCATAGTTGGCCGATATTATCTCATGGAGTTTCTTTTCAGGATTCAGCCGGAAATAACCGGGACTGAAGAAAGCGGAGTTGAGGCTGTTCTCGTCAAGCGCCTTCATCACGTGGAGGAACACGTTTGCAAGCTGGTTGTATTCCTGATCCAGGACGGAAGAGAACGGTATCCTTGAAATTATCGCCACAGTGCTGCTGTTCGGGCCATACGAAGCCTGGGCCATCTTACCTACAACCGGCCTCTTGTACCTGCCGCATACTATCAGGCCTTCATTCTCAAGTTCAACGAATGCCCGCTTCGCAGAATCACGGCTGACCGAAAGCATTGAGCAGATATCCCTTTCGGAAGGGAGGAAGGAGCCTGAAGGAAGACGTCCGGAGGAAATCTCCTGGGTGATGAAATGCTTCACCTTGAGATATACGGGAAGCTCATAGCTTGAAATTTTTTCCATCATACCATTTTACCTGCCATTTACCTTCCAATACCTTCCATTATACAGTATAAAGCAACTGGTGTCAAGGTGTTCAATCCAACTTTATTTGGAAAAATCCACGTAAAGGCAATACGTCACTATTTATTGTATGGAGCGCGGGCAAAAAGCAGAAGGGAAAATGAAATTTTAGAACTTGAAGTCCGGCATATGTCCGGACAATCTGAGCTCGGAAGGCGTCATCTTGAGCGTGGACTTGAATGCCCTGTTGAAACTGATCGTGCTCGCATATCCCACCATGGACGAGATCTCCTTGCAGGAAAGCCGCGTCTCCAGAAGCAGGCGGCAGGCATGCTTCATCTTCTCGATTGTCACATAGTCGTGCAGGGACACGCCGAGATTCCGGCTGAATGTCCTGGAGAGATGCTCCCGCGAAACACCAAGCCTCCTGGCCATCTCAATGACCGAGATGTCAGCGGCGATATTCTTGATGACATATTCCTGCGCGGCCCTTGTCATTTCACCCTGCGGTGATTCCGTCTCACGTTTTTCGAGATAGCCGGCGATTTCGCGCATGGTGTCAATTACAAGTCCAGCGCCTTCCATCGGACTGATGAGCCTTACGCTGTTTGAGAACCTGCGCCATGATGCAATTCTCCGTATCGCAGGATGATCAAGAGGTACGTGCATGACATGCCCATATCTTCCAGCCATGTCGTCTAGCATTGCCGCGGAGGCGTCGCCCCAGAAG
>CAZDNQ010000416.1:0-4661 GCA_964506605.1 uncultured Victivallis sp.
CTTGACAGAAAAGTGTTTCACGAAATGATGGACATGACGATGCATGCGCAGGAGACGATGACTTCTGCGATGAGGCCGGACGGCTTCAACATCGGCTTCAACATCGGGGCGGCATCCGGAGCCGGGCTTGAGGAACATGTCCATATGCATGTTGTCCCGCGATGGGTAGGAGATACAAATTTCATGCCGGTCCTCGGCGGTACCAGGGTTGTGCCCCAGGCGCTGAAGGATACGGCCGCATATCTGCGCGCCGCATGGAACAGGAAGGTGAAAGTTGCCGGCAAAAGAAAAAAATAACGGCCTGCGCAGGCTGCGCCGCGCCTACCAGGAGCTCCATTCGGAGCTCGTCAAGGCGTATTGGAAGACCGAAAGCCGGACTGCGAAATCCGCAATCCAGGACCTATCCGGCGAGATATATGACTTCCTGTCGGAAATCGAGTCGGACTCCTTCACCGGCAAGACGGACCAGCTCAAGCGGTGTTCGCTCAAGGCCGGCAGGATTAGCGCGAAGATCGAGAAGTCCAGGAAGCAGATAGACAAGATAGTCAAGTCGGTGAAGACCGCCTCGAAAATAGCGGACGCGATGGACAAGGCGCTTGATGCGTCGGCAAAGCTTCTCCTCTAAAGGACCACAATGCCTGAAAATGAAAAGACCGGGATTGATGATGAGCTGGCGGAACCGAGGAGGATAAGGAAAAAGGCGATCCAGATGTTTCTGCTTTTCCTCGGACTCCTGTTCATGGTCGCGCTTTCGCTGTCGCTGATACTGCCTTCCACGGAGAAACTCAAGGGGGCTCCACCGAATTCCGACAGCGCCAGGAAGATGTATGGAATAGGGTATTACCTTATATATTACGCCATAAGGCATGATGAGAAGTTTCCACAGAAGCTTTCCGAACTGTATACTTCGGGCCTGATAAAGGAGCCGCAGGCGTTTGATTCGAGCGAGCTTCCCGGCAAGGTGTCAGACGCAGCGGATATTGACAACGGCGTCGACTTCAAATATCTCATTGCCGGTGCCGGAAGGAAGATATCCGGAGAGAAGGTTGCAGTCCTGGCGGAGAACAGGGAGGACGGCATTACGATGTATATTTCAAAGCAGGAGATATCGTTTGATTTCAAGAGGAAGGACGGGGATGGCAGATAATTATGATCAGGAAAATACCAGTTGCACTTACAATAGCCGGAAGCGACAGCGGAGGAGGGGCGGGGATACAGGCCGACCTGAGGACCTTCAATGCATTTGGCGTTTTCGGATGTTCGGCTATTACCGCCGTGACTTCCCAGAATCCGCGCGAAGTCCGCAGGATAGATGCGCTCCCCCCGGAGGCCGCAGGCGAGCAGATCGCTGCGGTCTTCGCGGAATTCAATGTGAAGGCGGTCAAGACAGGCATGCTGTTCGATTCCGGGATTATAAGGGCGGTATCCTCAGCCCTTGGCGGCAGGAAAAGTGTTTTTGTCGTCTCTGATCCTGTGATGGTGTCAACCAGCGGGGCGATGCTGCTGAAGAAGAGCGCGGCGGACGACATGGGGAAATATCTCTTTCCGGCTGCGGATCTTGTGACTCCGAACATACCGGAGGCCGAACTTATCCTGGGATGCGGCATTTCCAGCTTCGATGAGATGCTTTCCGCAGCCGTGGAAATTTCCCGGAGATGGGGCTGCGGTGCCGTGGTCAAGGGCGGACATGTGAAATTTGAAGGAGGTATTAAGGCTGATGCGGTTGCATATGCCGGCAGACTTTATAAATTAACAAGTCCGGAGATAAGGACACGTGCCGGACATGGCACGGGCTGTACTTTCAGCGCCGCAATTGCTGCGGGGATGGCCAGGGGCGGGGATTTCAAGGATGTCCTTCTTGATGCAAAGGCTTTCGTCTACGGCTCGCTGGCCGAGGCGGTGAGGCCGGGACGCCGGCTCGAGGCAATGTATCCTCCGTCGGGGAACTATTTAAATAGGATAGAAATTCAACAATGCGGAAAATATCAATGATAATGGCGTTTATCACCGTGGCGCTGCTTTCTTCTTTATCAATCCCGGATGCGGCGGCCGGACCGTATATCAGATATGCCTATAACAACGGGATGAAGTACGTATATGTCAAGGATGTCGCGACATACTATGGCATGAAGATGCAGCCCGGCGACAAGACCTGCGTCATACGCGGCCAGACCGGGAACGCGACATTCACCTACAATCACCGTGAAGGCATGATAAACGGCCTCAAGGTTACTTTCATGTTCCCCCCATATGTCAAGGGCGACGACACGATGATAAGCGAATATGACTTCTTGCTGGTGGTTGACCCCATTTTGCGCAGCGCCGTTGCAAAGCACAAGCTCGGAGTGATTGTCCTGGATCCGGGACATGGCGGCAAGGACAATGGTGCACAGGGCCGTTTCTATAGGGAGAAGGATCTGACGCTGCTCCTGGCGAAGAGGCTCAAGGAGATACTGCGGGCGAGAGGTTACATCGTCCTGCTGACCCGCGAGAAGGATACGTTCATCGAGCTTGCCGACAGGCCTGCGAAGGCTACTGCCTACAAGGCCGACCTCTTCGTAGCCCTGCACTGCAATTCGGCCGGGAGCGCCGTTTCCAATGTGAATGGGATTGAGACATTCTGCCTTACACCTGAAGGCGCCCCGTCCTCATCCGATGCAAAGGCCAGGAACTCCTCCAGGATGAACGGCAACGCCTATAACAGGAACAATATCTATCTCGCCTATTGCATCCAGCGCGGGATGCTGCGCAGCACGGGTGCGACTGACCGAGGAATAAAGCAGGCGAGGTTCGTGGTCCTCAAGGACGTCCGATGCCCATCTGTCCTCGTGGAGGCGGGATTCCTTTCCAATCTTACGGAGGAGAAGAACCTGGCTACCGGCTCATATCAGGACAAGATAACATTCGGAATAGCCGAAGGCATCATCGCGTACCACAAGGCTGTTTCCGGAAAATAAAGCGGTTTCAGAGCACCGATCGAATTCTCTGCTGGCTACTGTCTGCGGCTAACTGCTTCAATCGCCTTCTTCGCCTCGCATTTCGTACACCACTCCTCGTCGCCGGACGCCTTTTCAAGAACAGGCAGGCTTTCCTTCCTGGCAAGCTGTCCAAGCGCCTTGCATGACGCCGCCCTTACGGCATAGTCGCATTTCTGATCAAGTGCGTAACGATGGAGCCTTTCGAGGATTTCAGGTGAGGATTCGCCGATATTTCCGAGAGATAGGCACACCGCTTGGATTACACGTCCCCTCCGGCGCCAGGCCTCCTTTGTCTCTTCCGTAGTCCCTTTTGGAAAAATTACGGAGAACGGGACATTTGATCCGGCATGGGCTCCGCCTTCAAGCGCTGGCTGGGAGAAGAGCGGGGCCTTGTCCTCTTTGTCCAGGACTTGGAGCAGGGGGGCTCCTGCTTTGGGATCTTTGCGGTCCCCCAGGGCTATTGCCGCCGCGTACCTGACGCGCCAGTTGTCATCTGACAGGTATGGAATTATCTTTTTGAATGAAGCATTATCCTTCTTTGTCGCGTTGGCCGCACAGTATTCCATTTTGTCGAAAGTGGAGATCATTATTTTGCCTCCATCAGCTTGTGTTTGACTTTGAATTCCTCTCCGCCGGATTTGACGACCACTGTTCCGTCGCGATATTCGGCTTCATCCACTCCTGGCGCATCCTGTTCGACGAGGATCACCGGCTTTCCGTAGAATCCGCCGCCGCCGTTGCCGTTAGGCGCATATTGGCTGTAGCCCGTGTCACAGCAGAGGACGACTTCAATTTCCTTGCCTTGCAGTTTTTCCGGAATTTCGATTTCCGGCTCCATCAGGTTCATTCGCATCTTATGTGCGCTCAAATCAAGTTCCTTGCCGTTGAGCCATGCGCGGAGATTCAGCATTTGCTTTGGTAGGCGAAGCCACGATTTGCACGATGGGACACTGATGTCCCTGCGGAACCACCATCGCCTGACAACTGGAAGATCCCTTTGTAGATACGGAGGAATTGTCAAAGGCACTTCAACCGGTTTGGAAGCAAGCAGTTTTCCGGCATCGGCAATTTTCAGTTTTTCAGCAGCATCTGGAACTGCCTGCCAGTTTTCACTGACATCTGCTTCGGTTTTCCTTGTCGCCTCCGGCCATGCAAGCCAGAGCCAGCGGCATTCCTTCCCCTTCTGCTTGAAGTCAACCATCACCGATTCTCCATCAAGCCGGTCTGGATATCCTTTCAATTGCTTGCAGGTGCTGCTGTCAGGACCGAGCAGCGGGATCAGCGAGAACCGCACACCTTCGGATGTCTCGATTGAAACTCCCCGTTTCGACTTGATCAGTTCCGGGCGCATGAAGAATCTTGCAGTCACCTCGTGCTCATCTGCGAACTTCGCAAGATCCTCGATCAGCCAGAAGCGCTCTGCGCAGAGGCGTGAACGGCGGCGTATCATCTTCACATCGGCAAATTTCTCGCGGTATATCGGCGTGACGTCGGCTGTCACCGACTTCTCCTTCTTTGCGAACTCGAGCATTTCCGCCTGACGGTATCCCTTGGAAGCGCGCATCCCCTGCCAGTTGTCGACGAGTATTACGGAATGAGCCCCTCCGCAGCCATCGCCGAAATTGAACTTCCTGCTCGTGCCGATGTCCATGTAGCTGACCTCGCGCCAGGTGTCGTCGAAAT
>CAZDNQ010000417.1:0-4656 GCA_964506605.1 uncultured Victivallis sp.
GCTTACGCATTCAACCTGGATGCTCTGCTTATCGTTCAGTTTTACGTCTTCCGGCAGCTGGGATATGTCGAGAATCCCTTCATTGATCAGCTTATAGGCCTTCTTGGCATTGTAATGATAGAGGGTGCGTGGATTATGTTCCGGCAGGAAGCCGTGGCATTTGTCGTACATCGGACAGCCATAAGGATCGCTGCACTGGAGTCCGACGCGCACATTCGGGCACTCCTTGAGATTTATCACTTCAAGCATTTCCGAAATCTTCTGCGGGACCAAAGGAAGCTTTTCATCTACGGCTTCGGATATGTCCTCTATGACAAACAGTTCCTTCGGATTCAAATCGCCCTGTCTCTCATATTTATTGTTCAAGTGCATCAGACTGCATTTCGAGATTTTCGTTCCCGCGCTGACATAGCAGTACTTCTGGAAGGTAGCATCTTCTATGTTCACATCCTTGACACTGGTGCCGCTTTTGACTTCGACAATGTCCCATGCGCTGCGTCCGGATGGGACCAATATGTCGGCACGGGCATAGGCGTTATTCGCACTAAAGCTTGCCTCATAGACAGGCTTTCTCCCCTTGATTAGCTCTTGTGTCCGGTCAAGCGTATATTGGAAATCGCCGTCATTCCAGGCAACCTCCTCACCTCCGGGGAAGAGGCTCTGTGCAAGAGCCCCGATTTCATGCCCTGTATCGAAGATAGCCAGGGTTGCTTCATCAAACGGAGGTATCTCCTGCGGGGCATTGTACTGATACCAGAGAAGCTTCGGGCATTGAAGTCCATTGAGATATTTGGTTTTTGACAGTTTCATATTCATATTCCTCCTTAAATGCCCGGTTGCTACTGGAACGCCGGATACGGGAATCCCGTTGAATAGTTTATCTTACATCCGCCATTAATCCATCTCGAATAATCCTTCCAGCCTGTCCCATGGCAAGAACTGCAATCCAACACAAAGCAGTCAAAGCATCCCATATCACCGCATTTGCATTTGCTGCCCATGTGGCATTCGCATTTTATTTCAGCCCAGGCCTTATTTATCCGTTCATAGACATCTTTAACTTCTGAAAGCTGCAGATGAGGAGGCTGGTAATATCTCCCCTCGTAATATGTTATCGTTGTCAGAGTCCCATTCCAGTCCTGGTTCACAGGATGAAGCCCTATGTCAGTCCAAGGCCATGGCCCCATGCGCGGTCTTATCAGGGGCTGAGGCAGATTTACCTGTCTCTTTAATGGTATCTGGTATTCTTTCTGAATTGAAACAAGATGCTGGTACAGGATCTTACTGAACATGGGCGCATCTTTCCGATCCCCCGACAGGAGAATGACAAGCCATAGGCGTTCACTGGCAGCTTCTGTTTCAACACAATTGTAGAAACGGCACCCGTTGGATTTCGAAAATTCCTCGAATGTCCTCGCAACTTTTCGGCTGGCAGATCCAGTGACTTGTTCCGACTTGACCCAAAAAAGTCTTTCATTTCTTTTTGGCATAGCCCGCCCTCCTTATATTACCGGCACTGTGTATTTTGCAATCCATTTTAATTAAAATCCTATCTTGCTGGCCCTGAAGTTGTTCTTGCATGACACTTCCTGCTTCAGAGATTCTATTAGAATGTCATTTCCGATTTTCTCCTTCGGCATGAAACTATATTTCTGTCTGACAACTTTGAAATCTCCTGGCGCCAGATTATCAATTGTCTCAAGTGCAGCAGCATCCTTCTCTTCAAGTCTCTTTCCACTTAACTCTCCAAGCACCCGCTCAAAGAACAGCTTCTTCCCATAGGAATCAAGGTAGTCGAATTCTATCTTAAGGTTGAAACGCCGTAATGATGCGGCATCCATGTTCTTCTTGAAGTTTGTTGCGCAGATGAGTATCCCTTTGAATTCCTCCATATTGCTCAGAAGTTCATTGACCTGCGTTACCTCCCAACTTCTCTGAGCGCAAGTCCTTTCGGCAAAGAGGCCATCGGCCTCGTCAATGAACAATATCGCCCCCTCATCCTCCGCCTCCCTGAACGCTTCTCTTATGTTCTGTTCAGTACCGCCGACCCACATGCTCAGCAGTTCACTGCCCCTCTTGCAGATAAGCGTCCTGCCTATCTCCAGTGCCGCGTATTTCGCGAATTCGGTCTTGCCAGTACCGGACGGGCCGTACATCAGCAGGTTCATGTTATTAATGCGCCCCCCCTTGGAGCCCCCTCCCGCATCATCCAGCTGTCCGCTGAAATGCTTAAGGATGTCCAAGGACTCGGAAATCGGTATTTCACCCTTGATATTGAGCCCTTCCAGGGAATAGAAAGGCACCGGTTCCGTCAGCTCCCTCTTCTTCCTGCTGCCCGTCATGAGATTTATATGAGTTTTAAGGATTTTATCTATGATATCTGACCTGGTCTTCTGCTTTTCAGCATGGTTTCTGCCTGTGGACATGCGCTTGAAGTTCTTGAGCGCCACATCGATTCCGCCGGCATTGATCTCGTATTTCTTGGCAAACTCCGCAATATCCTCGACGGAGAACTGTCCTTCAAGCTGATGCTTTTTGATACTGCTCTGCCAGAGGCTGATGCGCTGGGCGGTAGAGAATCTCCTGAACTCTATGGAATAGTCGAAGCGCCTGCGGGTTGATTCCTCTATGCTCTTGGAATGGTTAGTGATCCAGAAGTAAACCCCTGGATTGTTGTCCAGATAGTCATTCACGATGTCCTTCTCCGTGTTCCTGGCTTGCCCGAAGAAAAGGGATGATGCCGTGCTCCCGCCGTTGAGCATCTCGTCCGCCTCGTCTACGATGATGATGCTCTTGCCGTGGTCAATGGCGTTCTGGCAGGCCCGCAGTGCGGTGAACCTGAACTTGGTGCCTGAATACGGCCTTTCATCGTTCTCAAAGGTGTTTATCTCATATATATCCCTGCCGAGATGCCGCCCCATGGACCTGCAGAATTCCGTCTTTCCGGTCCCCGGCTGGCCATAGAGCAGTATGTTTACCCGGTCCTTATTGTTGCAATTACCTATTATCGCTTCAATCATTTCAACATGCTGCCTTATGCTGATGTGCGCTTCCAGTTCAACGGGCTGCCCGGAATACTTCCTAAAAAACTTATTTGCAAGCGGATCGGCATTCAGCCCGGTGAGGAATTCGGATATCTGATTTACTATGTCAAAATCATCCTCGAGGAGTCCGTACTTCCTCAGCGGAGCATCCTTGCCCAGGACTTTTTTAACAGTCATTTCCGGAAATCCGGTGAACAGCCTGAGGTTGACGATGGCAGATCTCGCGTCCATCCTGCCATTTATACGAACAGAGGCAATTGAGCACATATTCTCAAAGTCGTGGTTGTGCTTGCTGAAATATAGCACCTTGAAAACCTCCAGATCTTCATCTGACAGCTTGAATATTTCCCTTATTTCCAGAAGCCTTGACAGGAACACGTCATCTGTAGGTTTCTTCCTCGCAGAAAGCTTTCTAAGCTCCTTTTCGGCCTTATCTATGACGTCCTCCAGTATCTCGGATATTGCCGGAAAAGCTGAAAAGCCGGTCAGAAAACTTACCACCTCCTTGTAGAGATACTTGAAATTACTTGACGGCCTTAATGAGGAATGTGGAATAATCTTTGCAGCTGTTGCGACTCTGCCAATTATCTTTTCCACCTCGCTACGCTCAAGGAAACAAAGCATATTATCCAAGAATGAATCCGGGCATGTATCATAATGGTTCCTGACGTAGTTGAGTATGTACCTGAGCGTCTCCTTCCTTATGTACTCGCTCGGTTCCTCGATCTTCCTGTACCTGTAGAAAAATCCTCCCATGGAAATTCTCTCCTTTTAGACACATAATACCATAGGAGATAGGACACCTTGTGTCCGGGCAGTTGAAAAAAGCAAGAGAATTAGTATTGTTAGAAGCAAATAATTTGTAGAATAATATAAAAAGGCCTAAGGCATCGTGGCTATATCATATTTTATCTCAATTATAAATAAAATTAGCGAAGAAAAGAAAAGCCTTAAATCAAACGGCGAATATTTTAATATTTTTTCAGTACTTGATAGGACTGAGAATGAGGTTAAAGGTCATTCTGCTTTTATTGCTTATTTGTTGAATCCTAATGCTGACCATGGGCAGGGAAGGAGATATTTAGATCTGTTCCTTGCCATGCTTTATGATGAAACCATTAAAAATAATTCTACTCAGTTTCTACAAGAATACAAGAACATTGAATGGCATATCAAAACCGAGAAATGTATTTACTATCCAAGATTAGGCCGAATAGATATTTTGATTTCAGATCATAAAGAAAGAAATATTATAATTGAAAACAAGATATATGCTCCAGAATCTGGCAATCAACTCAATAATTATTATGATTATTCACATAACCTAAACTATAAAACCCTAATTATATACTTAACCCCGAACGGTCGTCCCCCTGATAATATTCAAAATATTCCAAGCGAAAATATTATTTCTTTAAGCTATTCTAAGCATATTAACAATTGGATGAAATTAATCACTCCGTATCTAGCGTGCAGCGTGGCCCCTGTTGCAAGGCAGTATATGTCAACAATAAAACACTTAACAAGTAACCGGAGGGATGATTTACCAATGGAACTTTCTGAATATTTTGATAAAAACCCCAAGTAAGTAATTGAAGTTGAAAATTATTTT
>CAZDNQ010000418.1:0-4651 GCA_964506605.1 uncultured Victivallis sp.
CTGCGAAGAGGCGCATCCGTCAGGCCGCTATTATGTCGCGAGGCTCTGGAACGCCCATGCCTGGGCCGAGGCGTATCTCCGGGACGAGGGCAGGTGGGTGCTCGTCGAGGCGACACTTCCTTCCGGAATTCCGAACAGCCAGTATTCGAAGATGGGATTCTTTGAATCATGGATCGACCGGATGAAGGAGATCGCGCAGTCCGTCCTGTCCGACCTGCGCAGAGGTAATTTCGCGAAGGCGATAGTGTCGTTCTTCACCCTGCTTTTCGGCGCCGTCGCCGATTTCGTCTGGGATCCGGTCAGGGGGATCGGCTGCATCCTCCTCGCCGCCTGCATTACGTTTTATTATCTGCGCAGGCGCAGGAGGCTGTTCATTGAAAGGGCGGAAGTTGAGCTTGACAAGCTGGAGATCAGGGACGAATATCTCAGGATTGAGAAGATGCTGAAGCGCAGGTACGGCATTCCGAGGAAGAGGGGGATGACGATTTTGGAATGGACCGCTCTTCTGCCGGGCGGCGATCCGGATGTTGCGAAGTTCGCAGAGCTGTCCAGGGCTTACATGGGGATCCGGTTCCGCCAGAAACGTCCGACGCGCAAGGAGATTTCTGAATTTATAATAACCGCAAGGGATTTCAGGAAGAGGATCAGGAGGACATGAACAGGGAAGACAAAGATCCGTTTCAGAATGCGTATGAGACCTCCGGAAGGCTGCTTTCCCGGAGGCCGCATACCGTACATGAGCTTTCTGCGAAGCTGCGCCAGCGTGGATTTGCGAGGGAAATAATAACTGAGACGCTGTCAAAGCTCCTTTCATGCGGTTTCCTGGATGATGCGAAGTTCGCAGCCGCGTATTTCGACGAACTGAAGGCGAAGGGGTTCGGCGCCATCCGCATCAGGATGGCGATGAGGAAGCGCGGCGTCGCCGACGATATCGTCTCCGGTCTCATAAGCGAGAATGTAACTCCTGAAGATGAGGTGGAAGGCGCCGTCGCCCTGCTCGTCAGGCGGAAGCTCCATTTTGCACGCGAGGCTGAGCCGATGAAGCGGAAGCAGAAGATGTTCAGGTTCCTGGCGTCGCGCGGATTCCAGTCGTCGGTTATCTGCAGGGCGGTGGAGAAATACAACGGAACGGCGAGTAACTGGTAACTTGAAACTTGTAACTTGAAACTTGTAACTGGTAACTGGTAACTGGTAACTGGTAACTGGCAACTGGTAACTGGAGATGTTGGAGTTCACAGCCCTGGTCGCCGGAGGCGCTGCCAAAGGCAGATAAACTTTAGCGTGTGTCTTTGGAAATTGTTCGATGTTCATATAATATGAGAAATTTAACCATATCGAAGCTTCATTCTGGCGGGCTCATCACGAACTACTTCTGTTCGTCGAGGTGCCGCCACTGCCTCTACGGCTGCGGACCGGAATGGGAGAAGCGCTACATCGAGCCTGCCCAGGCCGAGAAGAACCTGCTCAAGGTGAGGAGCCTGGGCTGCGGTTCCGTCCACATCGGAGGCGGCGAACCGTTCCTCCGTCCGGAAGGCCTCGTCGAAGTCCTGAAGGTCGCCGGCAGGATCGGCGTTTCAATTGAATACGTCGAGACAAATTCATCGTGGTACAAGGATGAGGCCCAGGCCTGCGAACTGCTTGGCAGGCTGAAGAACGAGGGGCTCGAAACGATCCTGGTGTCGGTCAGCCCCTTCCATAATGAATACATCCCCTTCGGCAAGGTCAAGGGCGTGATAAACGCATGCCGAATTTCCGGGATCAATATCTTTCCGTGGCTCAAGGCGTTCGTGCCGGAGACAGGATCGTTCGACGAGGAGAAGACGCATTCGCTGGAGGAATACGAGAAGAGGTTCGGCGACAAATACGTTGTCGGGCTCATATCGCGCTACGGCCTGACGATGCGGGGGCGTCCGCTGAAAACCTATGCCGACAAGCTGATCAGGCGTCCGCTCGAGGATATCCTGAAGGCGAACGACGGCGGGTGCTATGAGCTTTCCGACATCTCGCATTTCCATGTGGATCTTTTCGGCAACTACATTCCCGGCCTCTGCACCGGGCTTTCGATCGCCGTAGGAGATCTGGGTGCGCCCCTTGGTTCGCTCGAATATCCTATGCTGAACATGCTCTACGACCGGGGTATCAGGGCGTTCCTGGATTTCGCGGTGTCCAGCTACGGGTTCAGCCCGGCTGAAAAATACCTTTCGAAATGCGAGCTCTGCTTCGACATACGGAAGCACATGGTGCTCAAGCGGAAGCTCGTCTCGAAGGAGCTGCAGCCGGTGGAATTTTATTCGTATGTGTGATAGAGATGAAACTCGTAACTTGAAACTTGAAACTGGGAAAATGAATTGAATTGGATTCCATCTTGCTGTTTTGTAGGATGAAAATCTGGCCGATGCTTGCCAAAGACGTGTTATCTGTGCTAGGTTAAAGAAAAATAATAAGGGGGATGTCCCATGAGAATTCTTGTTGTTGGCGGGGGCGGCAGGGAGCATGCGCTCTGCTGGAAGCTCGCACAGAGCCCGAAGCTTGAGAAGATATACTGCGCGCCCGGCAATGTCGGGATTGCGAATGTCGCGGAATGCATAGACATCAAGGTCGATGAAATCGAAAAGCTTGCGAAGTTCGCAAAGGACAATCATATAAACCTGACAGTGGTCGGCCCCGAGGCGCCGCTCTGCGACGGCATAGTCGACGCGTTCAAGAAGGAAGGCCTCATCATATTCGGACCTGACAAGTCGGCCGCAAGGCTGGAGGGCAGCAAGTCGTTCGCGAAGATGTTCATGATGAAGCACGGGATACCGACTGCCGATTCACAGGCATTCACTGAAGACTACCACGCATTGAACTACCTCAAGGAGAAGTTTTCCAAACAGATTCCCGGGATAGTTGTGAAGGCCGACGGCCTGGCCGCGGGAAAAGGCGTGATCATCGCCCATAACCTGAAGGACGCCACCGCTGCCGTGAACCAGTGCTTCAGCGGTTCTTTCGGGGATGCAGGGAAAAAAGTCGTGATAGAGGAACTCCTCGTCGGCGAAGAGGCGTCCATACTTGCCCTTACCGACGGAATCACCATCAAGCCGCTTGCGACATCCCAGGACCACAAGAGGGCCGGCAACAGGGACACAGGCCCGAACACCGGCGGCATGGGCGCATATTCTCCGGCTCCGGTTGTGACGGACGTCGTCATGAAGGAGATCAGCGAGAAAGTCCTCAAGAGATTTCTGAAGGGGATCCAGGACGACAAGCTCTACTACCGCGGAATCATATATGCCGGCGTGATGTTGACCGCCACCGGGCCTAAGGTGCTGGAGTTCAATGTGCGTTTCGGGGATCCGGAGACCCAGGCCGTGCTCATGCGCCTAGAGTCGGATCTCGCCGATGTGATGCTCAAGACCGCCATGTGCAAGCTCGACAGTGTAATCCTGGACTGGACGGATGAGCCAGCCGTGTGCGTAGTCATGGCCTCCGGCGGATATCCTGAAACATACAAGAAGGGATTTCCGATAAGTGGCCTCGAGGAGGCCGAGTCGACAGGCGCAGTTGTCTTCCATGCAGGCACGGCGCTGCAGGACGGCAAGATCGTCAACACCGGCGGACGCGTGCTCGGTGTCACCGCGAAAGGCGCAAATATCAAGACCGCCATCGACAACGCCTACAAGGCCGTGAACGAGATCTACTGGCTCGATTGCTTCTTCAGGAAGGACATCGGTTACAAGGCGCTTGAAAAGGCGAAGTAGGATTTCCGCAGGACGCCGGCAATTCCTGGGATTCTCGCGCAAAGGCACAAAGCCACCAAGATTTTCTCTTGTGTGGCTGGCTCATGCAATATAGCGAATTCAAGGCGTTTGCATTGTCTCCTTTGCCATTCATTCCAAACCGTATATACTATAGACTGTGTTACCAAGTTATACGCGCCTGCGCATGACAAGGATAACAACCGGAAAAACGATGTTACATGGAAATACAGTTCGAAATATAAAATGATTACAGAAGCAGAAGCCGAAAATATAGCTTACAGGTTTATTAATAAGCCTGATGGTTTATGGCCTAACAAGCCAGAGATGATAATAACCCAAAGAGAAGAAACAGAAGAAGCTTATATATTTTATTGGACTTCAAGCAAATATTTAAAGACAAATAATATTGAAGATATGCTTGCCGGAAATGGTCCAATAGTAGTATTAAAGAAAAATGGCAATCATGATGGCGCAGGTTCAGCTCCCCCTATTGATAAGAGAATTAAAGAAACAATAACAAGATTAAATTCGAACTAGATGGCATGTGGCGAACGGCGGGTACGCCGTCGCAGATGTTTGGACGTTCGACATATGGAATGAACTATGAATACAACCGATGACCATAAAAGAAAAATACCGTGGTGGCTTTTCATATTGATTGCACTAGGGTGTTTGACGATAATCCCCTGGGGGATGCTTGCATGGTTTATCACTGCATTCGCCTTTGACGCACCCGGCTCTACTAGCAAGCCTGAAGTGCTGTTGCCGGTCGCTGCTATTTGGTCTTATCCGCTTTTTCCGATTGCCTGTAGCTTGCTAAGCGTGTGGTTTGCGTACCGAGGTGTTCGGCGCTGGCTTGTTGCGCTGATTGGGGCAGGTCCAATTCTAATGGCGTGCCTTTTTCTGATATT
>CAZDNQ010000419.1:0-4632 GCA_964506605.1 uncultured Victivallis sp.
GTCGTTCCTGTGGGTCGAGTCAAGATGGCGCAGGTTCCATACCAGTTTGACTCGACCCACAGGAACGACAACCGACAGGGAAACGGCTCCTACAGATATGCCAATCCATATCAGGCTGAATCATGGCACAGCAAGGCGCGTCCGACTGTCTTCCTCGACGGGCATGCCATCAACCTGACTTCCTTCGTCTACAGGATCGACACCGGCACAGGCTGCCTTTCAATGGGGCCGTATAACACATTCGAGATTGGTTCAGGAAATGCATACGGTGGCAAGCCTGAACACAAGCCATGGGACTTCTGGGTTGACGAATACTGACGGTATTTTCCCGTTCCCCGACAGGGCTTTAAGTTTTTGCACCTGCGCCGTTACCGTGAGCGGTTACAATAAAAGATGATGGAATTACATGAACCATACGAGGAGACAGGAATGATAAGACTGGGTACAGGACGCGGCAGGAAGCATTTTGAATTCAAAGCTCCAAACGGCGGATTCCCCGGTCCGGCATCAGGCATCAGCCCGGCAGCACCGCTGTTCACGCTTATCGAGCTGCTGGTGGCCGTGCCCGGCGTAGCTTGCAAATCGACTGTGTCCGGCGTAGCCTCTTGGCGAAGACGGACGGCGAGAGCAGTTCGATTCACTTTGATCGAACTGCTCGTGGTAATTGCGATAATCGCAATCCTCTGCGCCCTCCTCCTCCCCGCCCTCAGCAACGCAAAGGAGACAGCCAGGGTCATAACATGCATGTCCAACACCAAGCAGATCGCCTTGTCCATGACAGTCTATTCCGTGGACTATGAGGCGGGCCTCCCTCTCTACTATGATTCCAGCATGGGCTGGGTAGACCCTTTCCAGAGAGGCTCGCGGGGGACAGGACTGGAATACCTGCTGAGGGATTATCTAAATATCAAATACAACGGGCCTGAGACAAACGACAGGTACCGCCAGGCCCTCGGAGGCATCTTCCTCTGCCCAAGCGCACCTATGCGCGTTGAGACGCGATGGGACGCCGGATGGCCGGGCTCATATTACGTTTCGGAACATGGAGACGGCGGCCAGTACAATTCGTATGCCGGCCTATATCTGCATTACGAGACAGGCGCCAGCGGCGACAGCGTCCAGGGCATATCTCCGTTTTCATTCAAGATCTCACACTTCTCATTCCCAAACCAGGTTCCATACCAATACTGCTCCACGCACAGGAACGACAACAGGCAGGGATTCGGATCCTACAGGTATGCCAATCCATACCAGGCGGAATCCTGGCATTCCAAATGCAGGCCTACTGTATTCATGGACGGACATGCGATGGCCCTGAAATCTGTCAAATACAGGTTTGAGACCGGACTTGGATGCCTGGTGCTTGGACAGTATAACACATATGAACTTGCCTCAGGGAACACCTGGGGGCCCGGTCCGCAGCACAAGGCCTGGGACTACTGGGTCGATGAATATTGATATTTTCCTGCTATATAAGGAAAACTTTACAAAAAGGGATTTGCCATGAATTGCACTTATGCACCAGCTGCCGTATTTCTTTTGGCCATATCAGCCGGCGGTGTCTCCGCCGCAGAACCAGCAGATGCCGGAGCAGCTTTCGGAAAGCAGCTTCTTGTCCAGGAGATCGACTGCTCCAAGGACAATCCCGAATCGCTGTTCACCGACTATCCCAAAGGAGTCAGCAAGGTCGAGACGATACTAGGGACGCAGTGCCGTGTACTTCCAAATGAGACTGGCGGCTCCAAGTATTTCGCATATAGGATGGGCAAGGGCCTTGGCTTGAAACCCGGAGCCGCCTATGTGCTGTCCGTGGAATTCCCCGACGACAGACCAAGAAGCATGTTCATCTGCAACTGGGGATGCGAGACAGCGAGGGGAATCCACAGCGGAACAACTGTCGGAGATGCGGTAAAGGCCCTTTACGTAAACCACAATCCGGAATCCCTGGACTTCCCCGTCACCGGTAAAATGCAGACCTGGCGCGAACTCTTCTTCCTGCATGACCGTTTTCCGGAAATCAAACGTCCGCGCGGACGTGAACTCCGTCCCCTGCTCCCTGCCGACGGCTTCTGGGTCATCATCGCACAGCTGAAGGCTGAAAACAATTTCGAATCCGCCGGGGCGGCAGTCTCAAGGATCAGGCTTTTCGAGATCACCGATGCCGCGGCGCTTGACCAGAAGATAAACTATCCGCCGGAAGGGCTTCCCCGCAGACACCTTTTCTTCCGCGAGGAGATGGCCGACGGCGTCATAGCCCAGGGACACAAGCCGGAGGAGAAGAATCCCGAGCTCCGCGGCGTGGTGAATCCCGTCGACTGGTATGAATACAAGGTCAAGCTCATGAAGTTCCTCGGGATGAATACATTCACCAAGGACCTGCTTGAGTTCGGCCACAACCAGGGATGGGACTCCTCCAAGTACGGCGGAAGCAAATGGTACAACCAGTCATCCACGCCGACATTGTGGACGGACATCCTCCAGATGCTCGGAAAATATCCCGGCTTCTATGTCTTCCCCTATTACGAATATGCCGGAAGCATCGGCCAGGACAAGGACGTCTCAATAGGGAACCAGAGGCGCTGCGAGACTTTGAAAGGCGGGAAGAACTACACGCATATAGAATGGTGCCACAAGACGAACGCCGATCTCGTGGATCCTGATTTCACCGCAGACGCAAAGAAGCTCCTCGAGGTCACGATTGTCGACAACAAGGACAAGGCGAAATTCATCGGCGCCTGGTTCCGTCCTCGCCCCGAAGCCAATCCTATCAGCTTCAATGAAAAGGATCTCGATATCTTCAATGCCGAGACAAAGCAGGAGAAGAAGGTATCGCGCGATGACCTGCAGAAGGACAAGGCCCTGCTCAAGAAATATTACGACTGGTGGTTCCTTAAGAGGCGCGACTTCAACATCGCCCTCTCCGATTATCTCCGCAAGGAGGTCAATCCCGACGCAGTCCTGCTCTACACCACTGATTCGAGCGAGCCCGGGATCGGACTCCCCGGCTCCATCGTCGCAAAAGGACAGAAGAACTTCTGGGAGTGGAAGACCGTAGTGGTCACCGACGAGGTGCAGAAATGGGAGAAGCACCTCGACACGGACAAGGAGTTCTTCAAGTTCGTAAAGGCCTATCCGTATGACAAGGTTGTTTCCGAGGACATGTATCTGCAGGCGCTCCTGGCAAAACGTGATACGTGGGGCAGCTATGAATGGCAGCATGCCAATCCGTGGAACGATCCCCAGAACTATTCAGACAGGCCGGGCGTCATGCTCAGCTACTCATTCAACAGGATGTATACAGTGTCCTCGAAAAAGGCCTTTGATGCGTTCAGGACTCCTTCAGGGCTGGCGGTCATACGCCATTATGGCCTGAATGAAAACGACATGAACGACGAGAAGAATCCAGTCCTCGGATACTTCGTCGCCGATGTCGAACGCACAGGTCCATACTGCATGATCGGCGAGGCCCGCTCCTTCGCGAACGGTGATCCGCGCTTCATAGGATATCTCGTCGGAAACAGCTTCAACAGGGGTTTCCCGGAATATGTCCGCGCCTTCAACGCCGCATTCCTCTCGCTCCCCGCCCTGCCCAGCAGGATTATCGAAAACGCATCGGCGGATCCGGAACTTGTCGCCAGGAGCATTCCGACCCCCAAGAATGGAACTTATGTCGGAATCGTGAATACCGGCCTTAAGGAAAAGAAGGACATTGCTGTCAGCCTGCCTCCCTGCACCAAGGCAGTTGACAATGTTTCAGGGCAGGTGCTGCCTGTCAGGGACGGAAAAGTCACCCTGTCACTATATCCCGGGGAACTAAGGGCATTTAACTTGAAATAGTGTATATTAAAATCAGAAATTAAAATATCAAAGGGGGTAATAGCAAAGGAAAGACTTTGATATGTATTACACAAGAAAATTTACATTGATTGAATTATTAGTTGTCATAGCGATCATCGCAATCCTCGCCGCCATGCTCCTACCGGCATTGAAGAACGCCAGGGATTCGGCAAAACGCATATCCTGTTGCGCAAATCTAAAGCAGATCGGACTCGCCCAGCTAAATTATGCCGGCGACAATATCGACCGTCTGCCATATTCATACAACTCGGGCGGCGCCTGGGACCGGGGTCGAGGCATCAACCTGGAGCGGCTCATCGCCGACTATGTAGGATTCAAATATCCGGCATCTGACGCTTATCAGGCAATAGGCGGTATTTTCATATGCCCTTCTTCAAACATGACTCTTTACCTGAACGGCTCGGGGAAATGGCGCTATCTGCACGGAAGCAACACCTCCTATGACGGTCTTAATTCCTATACAGGTTCCAGAATCTACCAATGCACAAACGGCAATTCAAACGCGAACGTCCTGCACGATCCTACTCTTGCCGCATTGTCAGGTCCGTTTTCGACATTCTATTACAAGAATCCATCAAGCAAATCCATTCATATCTGCTCACGCGGCAGATCTCAGTCTCTAGATGACTACCTCCCCTTTGGAAACAGCTTCTCGGCCATAGATGACTGGAACGGCCCCGCATCAAGCTGGCATGGCCCCAACGGCCCCAGGCCTACAGTTTTTCTTGATGGCCACGCCACAATACTGGTGATGAAGAAAGACCGGATGAACGT
>CAZDNQ010000420.1:0-4631 GCA_964506605.1 uncultured Victivallis sp.
CAGTTTGCGGCGGCCCAGTGGCGCAGGTTGCAGATCTATGCCGCGGGCGCAAAATATCTCGGCTATACAGGAATCCAGATTTCCGGATTGGAACGGCAGGAGCACATCGCCACCGCCTGCAGCAAGGTCGCCGAGGCCATGAAGGAGTTCAAATCGTTCGAAGACTGGCGTGACGGCTATCTGAGCTATCTGTCCCGTGCCGACATGACACCATATCCGTACCGCTTCTTCATGTTCAACGATCTTCTGGTTAAACCGTATCCCGAGCTGGCGACAATGAAAGGCGCGGATCTTCCCGAATGCGGCGGCTACGAGAAGTTCCATTACAGGATCTGCAAGCTGCTTTTCTCAAAGGCGCACAGGCACGCTTCAAACGAGCACCTGCTTTCCAAGAAGATCTTCACCGGATGCAGGAGATGCTCATCATGCCGTCTGCCGTTCACCCAGTTCGTGTGTCCGGAGACATGCCCCAAGGGGCTCGCGAACGGGCCGTGCGGCGGTTCACGTGTCGACGGCACCTGCGAGTTCGGCGGGAAACAGTGTATCCACGCGAAGATATTCCGCCTCTCCGCCTGGCTCAAGGACCTCCCATCCCTCGAGGAACGCTACATCAAGCCGGTGGAGAGAATCTGAAGACTGTCGTCAGTCGCCGGTTCCATGTTTGAGGCCAGGACCGTGTAATTCGTAAGGGCCGCGATGCTACGCCTAGATCACGGTATTGGAATGGCGCGAAGAATACAAGCTAAAGTTTGAACTCCAGCTATTTGACATGCAATACCACTAGTAATCCTTTAATTTCTTTTTTACCGACTTGATATATCGGCCGAAATCCCTGTCTTTCTTTCGTTTTTCAACATAGGAGAGACTGTGGTATTCAGTTTCCTTCTTGAGCTTGAGGTAGTTCTCATATCGATCGTCGCCCAAGTCCCCGTTCTCAACAGCCTTCAGGACCGCACAGCCGGGCTCCTGGACGTGGGTGCAGTCCGGGAAACGGCATTCTGTCGCATAGTCGTCGATGTCTTTGAAGGTCGCGCCAATGCCGTCGCTTGCTCCGAGGAGCCCCAGCTCGCGCATTCCCGGCGTGTCGATAAGCATTGCACCGCCGTCGAGCAAGAGCAGGTGGCGGCGGGAAGTTGTATGAACTCCCTCTCCGGTATCGCTGACCTCTTTTGTATCGAAAGCCTCTCTCCCGAGCAACTTGTTGATGAGCGTGGTCTTCCCGACGCCGGACGAGCCCAGCAGGCAATACGTCTTGTCAGGAACAAGGAGCTCCAGGAACTCATTGAGCCCGTCGCCGGTCGTATTGCTGAGCGTGAGGATACGGCATGAGATGCCCGCATGCCTGATCTCCTCAATCACTCGCTCCAGTTCCAACTGGGGCATCAGATCCGTCTTGCTCAGGATGATCCAGGGTTCGATATGGCCGTCATTGGCCATCACCAGGTACCGGTTGAGCCTGTGGATGTTGAAATCGTATTGACAGCTCTGGACAATAAAGACTAGATCGATGTTCGACGCGATCATCTGGAAGTCCACATTTACGCCGGGTGACTTGCGGCGCAGGTATGTCTTCCGTGGCAGGACCGCGTGTATGATGGCCGGTCCGCCTGATGATTCCCACTGCACGCACACCCAGTCTCCGACGCATGGCAATTCAATGGCCGATTCGATCGTGAAGCGGAACTTTCCTGAGAGTTCCGCGTGAGTCTCCGCCGTTTCGTTCCGGACAAGGAACGCGCCCCTGTCAACGGCTGTAACACGAGCCATGCGCTGACCCGCCTGCAGGAGGTCGCCGACACGTTCCTCAAACCATTGGTCAAAACCTAGATTACTTAAATTCATTTTATATTAAAATTGTTTTTTATACGGTTCCTTCCAGCCGGTGTGCCGGAACAGCAGTTGTGTCGCTGCCGAATAGGATTAAGCCTAAGCTCTGTCATTCTTTGCGCTGTAAAATAAACACAACATGCTCGGGAAATCAAGGTCCTGGGATGAATCGATGTCAATATGCAATGGCTTGTAAAGGAAAAAACGCTGTGCACTCCGGCAAAGAATGCAAAAGCAAATATGAATCACCAGGTGAACTTGCTGTGGTACTCTTCCGCCAGGTTCTTCCGGATTTCCTCCAGCTTGTTTTTCCTTGAGAAGTCGAAATTGGCGTAGTCGCGCATTTTACCTTCCAGTGTGGGGTTGGATTCCCTCCACTGCTTTGCCATCTGTCCGAAAAGCGCAACATTCAACGTGGTCTTTTTGTTCATTAACTAGCCGCTCGCTTATCAATGCAGATCTCTTACTGGGGGCCTGAGATGACAGTGACGAACGCCTCAGTGTCGAAGTATTTCTTGATCACTGCGTTGAGTTGTTCCCTGGTGAGGGACATGATCTTCTTCTCGTTGGTCCAGGGCGACATATAGCCGTTGCCGTAGTATTCGTCGAGGGCGCTGTTGAAGATAAGGCTGTGCTTGTCGAGCTTCTGTTCCGCCAGATCCTCGCGGATCCTGGCCTTGGCGGACTCAAACTCGTCGTCGGTCACGGATTTGCCCTTAAGAAGGAGGACACGCTCCTTGTCGAGGAGCGAGACAACCTTGTCGGCGGCGTCAGGAAGCGTCCCCGCGTAGAAGGACATGAATCCGTCATGTATTCCGAGGAAAGTTGAGATGCCGGTGTAGTAGGCAAGTCCGGATTCCTCCCTTACTGACTTGAACAGCCTTGATGACTGGCCGTTGAGTATCTTCGAGAGCACGTTCAGTTCGAAACGATCGTCGTTCGTATTGTCGCAGATCGGGAAGCTGAGAAGCACGACAGCCTGTTCCCTGGGAACTTTCACCTTGTCGACGGTCTTCTTGTCGGGGAAGATGGGACGGGCCGGAAGCTCGTCTTTGCCCTTGCTGTTCCATGGAATGCTGTCGATTATCCCGTTCAGTTCCTTCAGTATCTGCTCCTTGTCGAAATCTCCGGCGACACCGAAGACAGCCTTGTCGGGGAGCAGGCATTTCTTGAAATAGAAATCCTTCACCTGGTCGCGCGTCAGTTTCCTCACGCTTTCCTCGAGCCCGGCAGCCGGATGGGAATAGGGGTGTGTCTTGTAGAGGAGTTCACAGACCTTGTCCTCGGCCGAATTCTGGGGCGCCAGCTTCCTGCTTTCCAGCATTTTGAGGGTGTTCTCCTTCTCCCTCGCGAACTGCTCCTCGGGGAAGGTCGGTTCGGAGAGGATGGACTTCAGCGCCTTCAGCGCAGGAACCAGGCTGTTCTTGTGGCAGTTGAGGGAGACGGCGACTGAATTGTTGCCGCCGGTTATATGCAGTTCCACTGCGTTGTCGTCTATCAGCCTGGCCAATGCCTTTTCGTCATAGGATTTCGTTCCGGATGTGAGCATTACCGACATTAGCCGCGTGATTCCGGCATTGTCCTTGTTCTCGCGGATCACTCCGCCAGGAAGTATCAGGCAGATGTCGACCAGCGGAAGCTTCGTGTCCTTGAAGAAAATGATCTTCTGTCCGGCCTTCAACGTCATGATTTCGGGAACTTCCTGAGCCATGGCTTCCGCTGACTTCGGCCTGGCGGCTTCCTCCTTGGACGTCGGGAGCTGCTCGACGACAGTGCAGTTCTTCATGGTCAGATATTTTCCGGCGACGCGGATGATGTCTTCGGGCTTCAGGGCGGAAACCTGCTCTATATATTTGTTTATGTACTCAGTTGTTCCGTAGGTCATCACGGAATTGCCGATCATCCTGGTGATATTGGCGTTCGAGCGCATGGTCCTGCAGTAGGAGGTGCTGATCTGCAGTACGATCCTGGCCAGTTCGTCGTCCTTGATCTTGTCATCGGACGTAAGTTTTCCCACCTCTGCGAATATCGCAGATTTCAGTTCATCGATCTTGTCCGGCGAGGTTGTGGCGCTGATCCCGAATACACCTGAAAAATACGGCGTGTATGAGAACGCATCTATGTTTATCGCCAGATGTCTTTCATCCTGGAGGCGGCTGATCAGCCGCGAACTCTTGTCGGAGCCGAGTATCGAAGCCAGGACATCGAGCGCCGGCACGTCCTCGTGCGAGGCGTCGGGTATGTGCCAGCCGATTGCGAGCCTCGCAAGCGGATCCTCGAAATGGCAGACCGACTTGCGGATGCAGACCTGCTCCGGTTCGGACTGAAGCGGTGGTTCGGAGATCTGGCCGCGGCTCCATCCGGAGAGCCTTTCCCTTATCAGCTTGAAAGCCTTGTCGGCGTCGATGTCGCCGGAGATGACAAAGAACGTCCTTTCCGGGGAATAGCGCTTCCTGTAATAGTCGAGCATCATCGCCTTGTCGACGGTCTTTATCTTGTCCTGGTATCCGATTATGGGATGCCGTGTAGGATGGCTCATGAACATATCCAGCCAGAGCCTTTCGCTCAGCTTGCGTTCAGGGTTGTCGGAGCTCATCGCACGTTCGCGGAGTATGACCTCCTTTTCGTTCGCGAAGGCGTCCTCCGGGAAGTTTGGGGCGCTGACCACGTCGCAGAGTATGTCTATGCCCTTTTCAGAGGCTTCGGAAAGTATGTCTATGTAATAGACGGTGTTGCCGAGTGAGGTGTAGGCGTTCATGTCGCCGCCGTTGCGGTTGACGGTTTCGACAATCGAGTCGTGCGGA
>CAZDNQ010000421.1:0-4628 GCA_964506605.1 uncultured Victivallis sp.
ATCTCAACTGTCCTGTTCTCGCTGCTTGTCGCCGGCGCACTCGCACTGGTCAAGGCAAGCCCGGAATACTGGTGGCTGCTCGTATGGGCGCTGTTCTTCCTGTTCAGCATATTCATGATGTATATATCCCCTTACGTGATAGAGCCGTTGTTCAACAAGTATACACCGCTTGACGACGAGGCGCTCGCCGCCGACATCTCAAACCTGATGTCAAAAGCCGGCCTGAAGGTGGGCAAGGTCCAGAAGATGGACGCTTCGAAGCGGACCGGGCACAGCAACGCATACTTCACCGGCATCGGACACGTGAAGCGCATAGTCCTCTTCGACACGCTCCTGAAGCAGATGGAGAAGGGCGAGATACTCGCGGTGCTGGCGCACGAGGCCGGACACTGGAAATGCAAGCATATCCTCAAGCTGCTTTTCATTGTGGAAACGGGAGCGCTGGCGATGACATATATAGCCTTCAAGCTTCTTGGAAGCGAAATACTTTCCAGGACCTTCATGCTGCCGGCCGATGACTTCTTCGCCAAGCTTGTGCTACTGGGATTCGTGGCGTCGATATTCACATACCCCCTCGCCCCGATATTCAATATGATTTCCCGCAGATTCGAGTGGCAGGCCGACAGTCTTGCCTGCAGCCTGACAGGCGAGAACAGGTGCCTGGCTTCGGCTCTTGTGAAGCTGACGCAGGAAAACCTTTCAAACCTCCATCCGCACCCGCTCTACGCAAGATTCCACTATTCGCATCCGCCGGTAGTGGAACGACTGAAGTATCTGGAGGGATTCAAGTAGGTGCGGTTTTGCCTGTACCTGCCGGGCAAATCAAGATTGCACAGGCGAAAGCCAGTACCTGCTTAAAAAGCCCGCCAGTAAAACAATCCATGAATTTCCCTTCGGGGATTTGCTATAAACTGTTGAGGAAATAATTTACTGCACCATGAAAAAGAACTTGTTCATAACATTCGAAGGCGCTGAATGCGCCGGCAAGTCCACGCATATCGGGATGCTCGAGGATTATTTCAGGAACAAGAAGATCAAATACATCCTCACACGGGAACCAGGCGGCACGGAAATCGGCGAGGAGATAAGGAACATTGTCAAGCATCATGCCGGCAGGAATCCGGTGTCGGACGAGGCCGAACTGCTTCTTTTTGCCGCCAGCCGCGCCCAGCATATGCGGGAGCTGATCCTCCCGGCGCTAGCTGAAGGGACAAACGTCATATGCGACAGGTTCACCGATTCGACTGTCGCCTATCAGGGATACGCCAGGGGGCTGGATCTGAAGTTCATAGACCTGCTTAACAGGTTCGCCACGATCGGACGGAGCCCGGATCTCACGGTCATCCTCGATCTCACTCCGGAGGAGAGCCAGGCCAGGATCAGGGAGAGGAACAAGAAGGAGAAGGTTCATGACAGGATTGAGAGCGAGCATGTCTCCTTCCATGTCAAGGTCCGGAATGCATTTCTTGAAATCGCGAAACATGAGCCTGGCCGCGTGAAGATCATAAGCTCAGCTAGAAACATAGAAGAAGTACATAACGACATCATCAAAGCCGTCGAAAATGCAATTGAAAAGCTTCCAAGCTGAATTTCCATATATTGTCAAAGCCCTCCTGTCCGCGAGGAAGTCCGGCAGGCTGGCGCATTCCTTTATAATCCAAAGCGACGACAACGCACTCGCAGACGCATTTGCGACAGCGCTTGCCCAGGCTGTCACATGCCAGTCATCGGAAGCAGATGGCGACGCATGCGGGAGATGCCCAACATGCAGGCAGCTTGAGGGAAAGACATACTCAGAGCTTTACTCGCTTGCGCCTGCATCGAAGTCGAGGCAGATATTAATAGGGGAAGACGATCCGCCCGAGCCAAACTCCATGCGCTGGTTCATCAGTCAGTTCCATATGAAGAGCGCGATGGGCGGCGGGGTGAAGACAGGGATAATATACGAGGCGGACTGCATGAATCCGAATTCGCAGAACTGCTTCCTCAAGACTCTGGAGGAACCGCCGCCTTCATCGTTCATCATGCTCATAACCGCAAACCCATTCTCCCTTATTCCGACGATCCGTTCGAGATGCCAGAACATCCTTCTGCTGAGGAACAGGATATCGTATTCGGACGAGAAAATTTTCGGGATTGTATCCATACTTGACAGTCTTCTGCTTGGAAATGCGACAATAGCAAACGCAGAAGGTTGCGCCACGAGGATGATAGCGGTTTCCGACGGCCTCCATGACGCGGCGGAGGCGAAGATGAAGGTGAAATGGAAGAAGACCTTCGAGGACTCCAAGTTCCTTGAGCCACCCGCCCAGAAACGCCTCGAAAAACGCTTCGAGGCGGAGATCGAGTCGGAATATATAAAGATGCGCGATTCGATGCTCAGCCTCATCCACACATGGTCAAGCGAGGCATACATGCTGTCATGTGGAATACCTGCAAGCTCCCTGTCAAACCCGGAACTCTTCCCCGTGACAGCCAGTGACTTCAAGCTTCCAGACCAGAAAAAAGCGTATTGGATGATGAGAAAGTCGGAGGACCTCCTGCAGATTCTCAACTGGAATGTAAACGACGATCTTGCGTTTCGTGAATTTTGCATGAGCGTGGTTTTCGGGAAGTAAAAACAGACGACAGAGGATAGATGAGGGAGGGAACAAGGTGATAATGAAAGAGCCTGAAAAAATAATGCTATGGCCGGAGGGAGCGCCTTTTGGAGAAGGTGGCGACGGATACCAGCCGTATATGGAATTCTTTCCGTCCGCAGCCGCGAAATCCGCAGGAGCGGTGATCGTCCTGCCAGGAGGCGGTTACCACAAGAAAATGATTACCTATGAAGGCAGGGACATATGCAAGGCGATGAATGAGGCCGGACTTCATTCGTTCATGCTTGAGTACCGTGTCTCCCCGAACCATCATCCGGCGCAGCTGGTCGATGTCGCTGAAGCAATAAGAACAGTCCGAAGGAACGCCGCCAGGTGGAATATAATGCCGGACAGGATTGCCGTGATGGGTTTTTCCGCCGGAGGCCATCTGGCCGGGACCATATGCGTCCATTATGGATGGGCTGAGAAGCTTGTTCCGGCGATTGACGGGGTGTCCGCAAGGCCCGACGCCGGGATATTGTGCTATGCAGTACTCAGCAATGAATTTGGGCATCCTGGCTCCTATAGGAATCTCCTTGGTGACAATCCCGGTGAAGAGCTTCTGCGGAAAATGTATCTTGACATGAACGTCCATGCCAATATGCCTCCTGTATTCCTCTGGCATACCGCAACCGATGCAGTTGTGCCCGTCCAGAACAGCCTCCGGTTTGCCGACGCGATGAGCAAGGCGAAGGTTCCATTTGAACTCCATGTGTATCCGGAAGGGCCGCATGGCATGGGGCTCGCGCTCTCGGACCCCTTGGTTTCTTCATGGTCCGGCCTATGCGTTTCATGGCTTAAAAAAAATGCATTTTTATGACTTGACAGGGAGAAACTGGGATAATTTGCAATATATTAGCGAAACGATCACAACGGAGGGAAAATGAAAAATCCAGTTATATCTGCTCTTTTATTGATCTCTGCATTCACTTTCGGCCAGTTGGCGAACGCCCAGCAGGAGCCGGCATTTCCGCAGAAGTTCCACATCGAGAACAATGCCCTGGTCAATGAGGCGAAGAAGCCCTTCGTGCTGAAAGGGATATCGATAAGGGATCCCGTCGCGATGAACGCCAGCAACGCCAGTTTCCAGAACGAGTGCGTTCCGCTTGACGCCAAGCTGTTTGAGACTGCCAAGTCAATGGGTGCAAATGTCGTAAGACTTCCTGTCCTCCCCCTTTCCTGGAGACTGCAAGGCAGGACCAATGCCCTGAAGGCCATGGACAACGCCGTTGAACTTGCCGCAAAGAACAAGATGTATGTTGTAATTTCATATCAGGCCAGCGGTTGGCCGAGCACCGACAATCCTTCGGACAAGTCGACAAGGACCACCACCGAGGAACTGTATAATTTCTGGACCGAAGTTCCGAAGCACTTCAAGGACAACAACACCGTTGTGATGTACGACCTCTTCAGCGAACCTGTCACCAAGGAATTCATGAAGATCACGGAAAAGGACTGGGTTGAATGGACCGATATCATGGCCCAGCTTGTAGACAACATCCAGAGGATGGATTCCGACGCCATCTGCCTCATATCAGGCCTTTCATGGGCTCATGACATCTCCTTTGCCGCCGGATACCCGCTCAACAGGAAGAATGTCGGATACGCCGTGCATCCCTATCCTGTGGACTCCCAGCTCACCACATACAAGAATTTCAAGATCATAAGCTCCCTTGCGAAGAAATACTTTGTATTCATGACAGAAGTCGGATATGACATCGAGCTCTTCGCCAAAATGCCGGACGTGCAGAGGAAGTTCCTCGAAATGAGCTCGGACCTGAAGCAGCCGATGGACGATCTCAAGAGACAGGGCGGAAACAAGCTGTATTTAAGCGATTTGAACAAGAAGTTCATGGACAGCGTGATGGCCAACGAAAAGACTGCCGCATATCTCAAGGAGATTTCCGATAACTACCAGAAGGAATTCAGAAAGACTATCGACGGCGGCAATATCAGCTGGTGCGCCTGGTGCCTTTCATGCTCATGGCG
>CAZDNQ010000422.1:0-4606 GCA_964506605.1 uncultured Victivallis sp.
CACCAGGAGTATGAGGCCCAGGAGTATCGCGACCATTATTATATATTCCTTGTTCATGATAGGATCATGCCCGTAGAGGGGTTCGATGTAATATGTGCAGACAAGAGGGAAGAGCGCACATATGCCAATCGTCATGCCCGCAAGCGCGGAGAGCACGAACCATTCCTCCTGGACGATTTTGCCTTCCGCGTCGGATTTGATGTTTGTTATTGCAATTATCTTGCCCATCCACTTGCCCCAGAAGAACAGAGTCGCAGAACTTCCGAAGATGACCGCTATCGGCAGGAACGGATCACTTATTGCCAGGGCTTCGAGGGCCGCCCACTTGCTGATCAGCATTCCAAACGGCGCGAGGAACATTCCGGTTATCCCGATGAGCATTATTATGGTGATTCGAGGCATCTTGGAGATGAGGCCGTGCATGTCTTCGATGTCCCTGCTGCCTATCTGGTGTTCGACCGTGCCGACAGTGAGGAAGAGGAGCGCCTTTGCCACGGCGTGGAATATCACAAGGAGTATTGCCGCCCAGAGTGCGAGGTAGGAACCGACGCCTGCGCAGAGGACTATCAGGCCGAGGTTGGCGATCGTTGAATATGCAAGCACCCTCTTTGCGTTGCTCTGCGAGATCGCCAGGCATGAACACGAGAGGAAGCTTACAGCCCCGACCAGCGCGATCAGCATCCCGGGAATGGTGTTCTCGAGCGATGGAGCAAGCTTGATTACCATATATACGCCGGCCTTGACCATCGTGCTCGAGTGGAGCAGGGCGGAGACCGGTGTCGGCGCCACCATTGCCCCGAGGAGCCAGCCGGAGAACGGGAACTGCGCTGATTTTGTAAGCCCGGCGAAGCAGAGCAGGACTACCGGCAGCATGACCGCCGCCGTCTTGCCAGAGGCCAGGAGTTCGTCAAGTTCAATTATCTTCAGCTCGGTCGCGCAGTATGCGATCGCGATGGCGAAGGCGAGACCGCCGAGGAGATTCATCCACAATGCCCTGAATGCGTTGTTGACGGCCTCTTCCGTGCCGGAGTATCCGATCATTATGAAGGAGCAGAGTGTTGTTATCTCCCAGAAGAAGTAGAGCCATACAAGGTTGTCGGCGAAGACTATGCCGAACATCGCGGAGAGGAAGAGGAACATCGTGAAGAAGAAGAGCTTCTGCCTGTCAGGGATGTCATGGTGATGATGGTGGTACTGGTTCATGTAGCCGATGGCGTATACGCATATGAGGGTTCCGATTACTCCGATGATGACCGCCATTATCAGGGAGAGGTTGTCGTAGAAGAACACATGTTTGGTCTTTACGTCATGCATCTTCCCGCCGAGTTCAGTCCAGAGGACGATGCCAGTCTGGAGGATCACGAGGAGGGGGATCCAGTATTTATGGAACGGAAGCTTGCGGCACATATAGAGTATCGAGCACGCGAGGATGAGCTCGCCTGCGAGGAGGAAGTTGTCCAGGTAGTGGAATGTCGAGTCGATGAACTGGGGGGCGTCCTTTGGCGAGGAGAAGGCCATATCCACTGAGATTATTGCGATGGCGATGGCGGATATTACGATTATCCCCTTGCGGACCGCCGGTGACTCGACCAGCAGCATCAGCACAGCCGGGAGCAGCGGGAAGAGAATTAAAAAAGCTATGAAGGACATTTCTTTTTTACCTGTTATAAAATTAACAACAAAATAGGAAGGGCGTAAATTACGGCATGGAAATAATATATCAATAGCGGAAAATTATTTTTTTGAATATTTTTTCCAGATATTTCTGTTTCATCTCGGGGAATTCGGATATTTGTAATATGCGGCGCAGGTTCCTTCGCTGCTCACCATGCATGGGCCTACAGGCGTCGAAGGAGTACACTTCACCGAGAAGAGGGGGCATTCGTCCGGAGTGATCTTCCCTTTCAGGACATCGCCGCAGCGGCAGCCTTTTCTCTCTCCCGGCGTGCTTGTAGTCTTGCAGTATCTTTTTCCGGCGTCATATGATGAAAATTCCCTCTTCAGGGACATCCCGCTCATCGGTATCTTTCCAAGTCCGCGCCACTCGGAATCTGCGGGCTCGAGGAATTCTCCTATGAATGACAGCGCCTTCCTGTTGCCTTCTGTCCTCACAACCCTCGCGTAGTTGTTCTCGACCTTTGCTTCGCCTGCGGATATCTGCAGCAGTATCTTTTCAATTCCAGACAGTATGTCGAGCGGCTCGAACCCGGCTATGACACATGGCCTGTGATATTCCGTGGCGAACGGCCTGTAGGCTTCGGCCCCGATTATTGCGCTGACATGCGCAGGGCACAGGAAGGCGTCTATCTTAAGTTCGCTGTCGGCGGCAAGCGCATGCATTGCAGGAGGAATCAGCTTGAATGCGGTGAGCATGCTCAGGTTTGGGATTTTTCTGGCGTACGCCACGGACACGATATTTGTCACAGGCCCTATGGTCGTCTCGAAACCTACGCCCAGGAAGACAACTTCCGCATCCTGATTCATTTCTGCAGCCTCTATGGCAAATTCCGGCGAATAGCAGGTCTGCACATTTGCACCTTCAGACCTGGCTTTTGTCAGGCTTGAGGATGTGCCGGGGACATTCATCATGTCCGCGAAAGTCACAATATGCTTCCCTTCCTCGGCCAGGCTTATAGCGGCATCGATGTAGCCCTGCGGCGTGACGCAGACCGGGCAGCCGGGCCCGCTCACAAGGCGGATGTTCTGCGGAAGAAGGTTGCGGATTGCGAATTTCGCAATCGACATGGTGTGCGTGCCGCACACCTCCATTATTGTCACCCTTCGGCCAATCTTGTCCGAAAGATCGGCAATCCTGCGGCTGATCGCCGTAGCTGTTTCAGAATTCCTGAATCCATCGATGAATTTCATGGTTTGCCAGTTGTCAGATTATTGTTGGAGTTTCGACAGCGCTCAATCATTCCTTCCTGATACTGTTTCGGCAAGCTCGCGGAAAAGCTCGAGCTGCTTTTCAGCCTCCTCTACATTGAACTTCTCTATTGCGAATCCCGCATGTATGATCACATAGTCGCCTATGCAGGGATTGTCGATCAGTGTGAGGTTGACATCGCGCTTGACGCCATCGAATTCAGCGACGCCGGTGGTGCCGTCGGGCTTGATGGAGAGGATTTTCATTGGAACTGCTAGGCACATGGTTATCTCGCGATTTAGTTGTTTGCTGACTTTGTGATTTCATGCTCGGCAACCGGGTTGAAATAGCATACGGCGTGCCATTTAAAAGAGAAGGCCCGGACACCATGAAAATAGCGTCCGGGCCTTGGTTTTCAAGCCAATTCGGGTTTTTCCCTATTCCTCCGGTATCCTCATTGCATAGAATGAGCGGTAGACGAAGACAAGGGCTATGGCGAAGAACACTGCGGCTATTGCCGTCTTTACTCCGGTATTTGTCATGGTCACGGCGATTTCAACGGCGAGAAGGCCGAAGAGGGTCGTGAACTTGATGACCGGATTCATTGCAACTGAAGAAGTGTCCTTGAACGGGTCGCCGACGGTGTCACCGACGACGCTTGCCTCATGGAGAGGGGTGTTCTTCTGGCGGAGGTCGACTTCGACAATCTTCTTGGCGTTGTCCCATGCACCACCCGCGTTCGCCATGAATATCGCCTGGTAGAGCCCGAAGAAGGCGATACCGATGAGATATCCTACGAAGAATATGGGGTTGAAGAACGGAAGCGCGAGCGCGAAGCAGAATATTGCGATGAATATGTTCCACATTCCCTTCTGGGCGTATACGGTGCATATCTTGACAACTTCCTTGCTGTCGCTGATTGAAGCGTGTTCCGCGTCGAACTTGATGTTCTTCTTGATGTAGACGACGGCCCTGTATGCGCCTGTCACAACGGCCTGTATCGATGCGCCGGTGAACCAGTAGATTACAGCGCCACCCATGAGGATTCCGAGAATGATCTCAGGCTGCACAAGGCTCAGCTTCTCTATGACTTTTCCGGCGGTGTCGCCTGTCTTGTTCAGAAGCAGTATGATACCGAATATCATTGTAGTCGCGCCAACGACCGCAGTACCGATGAGGACCGGCTTGGCCGTGGCCTTGAAGGTGTTGCCGGCGCCGTCGTTCTTTTCGAGATTGTGCTTGGCGGTCTCGAAGTTGGGCTCGAAGCCGAAGTCCTTCTTGATCTCTTCCTTGATGTTCGGGATGGCCTCGATGCGGCTGAGCTCGTAGACAGACTGTGCGTTGTCGGAAACCGGACCGAAGCTGTCGACGGCGATTGTGACAGGACCCATTCCGAGGAATCCGAATGCCACCAGACCGAATGCGAATATGGGCGCTGCAAACTCAAGCCCCTTCGGGAAGATCGCCAGAAGGTCGGCGTTTCCTGAGAGCAGGTAGCTGACAAACATCAGCACCAGGATGAGAAGCCCTTCCCAGAAGGCTGAGAAGTTGCCCGCGACAAGTCCGGAAAGGATGTTGAGCGAGGCTCCGCCGTGCTTGGAGGAGTTGACAACTTCCTTGACATGCTTTGCGTTGGTGCTTGTGAACACCTTGGTGAATTCCGGGATCAGTGCGCCGGCAATTGTTCCGCAGCTGATTATCGTCGAGAGCACCCACCAGAGATTCTTGTTGATCTGGGGA
>CAZDNQ010000423.1:0-4604 GCA_964506605.1 uncultured Victivallis sp.
TTGTCGTCGATGGCCAGCATCCCGTCTTCGAGATGGATAGCATGAATGTCAGAGGTACGTCTAAAGGCACCTTTCTGCCCTGCCCTGCCCTTCAACATCCTGACGGCACCAGCAATGAAGCCTTCATTCCTGAGAGCTAGCAACTTGTCCGCGAACGGATGCTCAGCGACAAATGTATGGTAATCCTCCGAGAATATTGTCTTCATCTTCTCATCGGATTCAACCTTCCATATCCCCGAGCTTTCATCATATATATAGAACCTGCCTTCGTCGGGCTCATACATGACCTTGTGATCATAGGTGAACATTCGGACGAAGAACTGCTGGTTCAGTTGTATGTTATCGTGCGAACTGACGTGGTATGGTGCCCCCTCCAGGGCGGTGACTTCACCAATATGAGGTGAATTCAAAGCGGAGTCTTCAACTCCATCCTGGATACCATCACCCTCCTGAATGTTCTCGTCTGACATCTTTTCATGGACCACGTTTGCCTGTGCCTTAAGGGTCTGGGGCTTGATCCCGGTAGCTCCGGCAAGACCGCTTAATATCCGTGTCTTGTCGATTGGTTCCGAAAGAGCGGCTAGCTTCAATGCGGAATTGAGGAGCTTGCGCATCTCCTCGGACTCGTAACCAAACTTGGAAAATATCCTGATAGCATCATTTAGAAACCATTCCATCATGGCCATCCTTGAACGATCCTCATGTGCGGGAATTGCGCATGAACCGCTCATGAGCGCATTGACAGTAGCAAACTTAAGTTCTTTACTTGAATTCAGCATGAGCCACCTCTTCGGTAAAATCCATAAGATAATCATCAACTCCCATCTTCTTGTCCGAGACTGGCGGCAACTTTATCAGTCTGACTTCCTTTGCTCCTGCACCGTAAAGAGCAAGCGACAACTTCTGGACTTCACGGTGAATGTCCGGATTGAATGCACCGTCGAAGTCTGGCAGGAGATAAAACTTTCTGTTACGTATTTGAATCTGTGCAAAATCGTCATGGAGGTCATCAGTCCCGGTAATCCGCCACGTTGTCCATCCGGTAAGCCCGATGCATGGAAATCCCAGGCATGAGAGTACCGAGGCCTTTTTTGCGCCTTCCGTGATGACGCAAAAGTCTTTTGCATCAAGGAGTTCCTTTAATCTGGCAGGAAAGAATAGATGCGTTCCTGAGCCAGGGCGCATTGAGTATCTTCGGCCCGGAGTCGGCAGATGCCCGTCGGCGTATCGAAGTTCTAGGAAGGGAGCCCCATCGATCCCGTCCATGATGGTTCCGTCGATGTTCGTATGGACTATGAACATGCCTGGTATTGGTCGAAACCCGAACTCCACCGCCTCATCCTCGTTAACGGGCGTATAGAGATCCTGCTCCAACGGGTCAACAACTCCTATTGATATTAGATATTCTCGAAACTTAATTTCTTTTAGATTCATGGTTGCCTCCTTTGAGGTTTTGATTGTATTTTCATAAAATTTACAACAGAGCATCGGATGAAGGGGGGAGTTAACCGCTCCCCCCGTTACCCAAAGTCGCTTTACCTCACTTTCGTCTGGTAAGGTTTTAATCTTTGGCAGTTCTTGGGGACAATGTCCATTCCAGCTAGAATGCCCACGACGACTGTTAACTCAGAGGCGTCTTTGCATACATCGTCATCCAAGAATCTGCCGCAAACATTCAGTCTAAGACACATACACTTCCTGCAATCCCAACTGCTTCTAGCCAAACCATCAACGGCTTTAGCCTGTAACTTGCTGGTGATAGATTGAATCTTTGCCGCCTGCGATTTTGATTGTCCGTTTTCCATAAGTAAGATGTGATAGATGTCTGAGGTCCTAGAGCAGGAGAGTTTCAAAGAATCTAAAGCTCTCCCGCTCCTAAGACCTACAGTTCAACTACACATTCCCCTCCTTCCTGTTAGGTTTTCCGAGATTCATATTCACCCCGCGCTTCCTTATGTTTTCACTATCATCTTCCCCTGCGGCATAGAAGGCGGCTACCGCCTCCATGGCTTCATCGTGTGAAAGATGTTCCGGTTCATAAAGCATGCAGACACACTCCCTTGGGCATGTTGAGCTTATAAGGATAAACATAAAGAATTCCTTCTTGCGTTCAGGCGATACCGCCTTTCCATATGTGCAAGCCTTATAGGCCTTGGCCATCCGTTGCCAGATGGCAAACTCCGCCATGGGGTCGCTGTTGGAGCGGATAGAAACTATCCATTCATCCAACGTCATGGGCCATACCTCGTCCAAAGTCGTCTTGAGCTTGGCTACCTCAGTACCAAGTTTTGTTAACGACACAGACGATACCTTATTTTTTTCCCGATCTTTTTTGGGATTCATTTTTTCTCCTAAGATTTGATGTTATAAATTTCATTTATCGACCTTTCAGCGGTAGCTGTCGCGGTTGCGTTCTCAGGGTCAAGCCCGTTATCCTGGAACTTTTTTACATTCTTTGCGGCATGAAGGTCCCTGGCAGGACATTGACGTTCTTGATGTTGACGTATTGCCGTCTCGGGGCCGTGCATGGCATATACGCCATGGCTTGCAGATATTTCACTGACATGCGATCCGCCAGATTGTCCGCCGAGTCGATACTTTTTGATAATATTCATTGGTTAACCCTTTAGTGAATCCTTTTCCTGGCATTGAGCTTTACGAGCCAGTTCTTCAGATTTTCCCTACGGTAGACGATGCGCCTTCCGATCCTGAAGTATGGAAGCCCCTCCTTACGCATGAGCCACATTTTCGTCCTGGAGATTTTCCCCATGAATACCTGCGCATCCTTTTCCGGGATAAAATCTTCCGTCCTGCATTGTTCATCCTTACCTGCCTCATCCCCTTCAAGAACCTGAAGCGCCCTCATAAGGCGTTCTTCAGTCATGTTGGGAGTAAGCGCCATCGTAATTAACTTGTCTTTTGTTTCCATAATCATTTCCTTTCCTGGGCCTAAAATAATATTAGAGATACAGGTTTGAAAACATGGATAGAGGTTTAAAAACAAGTTTGGGTGTAGTTTGCAAACCTTGGTCAATAATAAGGTTAAATATGGCAGAGTGCTCCAGTGGCAAAGCTATTGCAACATGGAATATCGGAGAGATGCTCAAAGGGGGATTGCCGGAGACAAATTAAGCTTATTGCTCACAGGGCTTGTTTGTAAATCTTACAAGAATAAATTTAACTTTTCTAAGAGGAGATTGATCTTACGCAATTGAGCCAACAACCCTCCTCAAGGCATGAAATCTTTTAGAGTGTATTGTCGAATAGGGAGCGAGCCAAAGTCACTGTAGCAGGACATTTTTTCGTATAAGGCCTTGAAAAAGCTGGCATCTATCCCGTTTTTGTTTGGCAGTTCTATCGGAATCTTTTCAAGCCCGCCTCGGACATCCTCAGACATGCTTATTTCAACATTTAATTTAAGACAGGAAAACTTGATATCCTTGTCTTTATGCGTGAAGTATTTCTCCCCGTCAGACATCCTGTCCTGAATGATATCATTCACTATTTCACGATTGTCAACTTTACCGGGTTTTTGAGACCCATATATATTAAAACTCACGATCTCCTTAAACTCCTGCTTGAGGTTATCAGCGGCTCCTTCTGGGTAGAGTATGCCGGCTCCAGGCAATACCTCTGGTCTTCCATCCTTGTTGAGCATCATTATCCTCTTTAGAGGTGTTTTCATTTCCTCTTCCTGAGAGCGAGTCGCATGTATCAATCTGCCTCCCACATTTGAAGCATACCAGATTACTAGGAACTGTAGAAAACGCTTTGGAGGGACAGATACTGGCCTGCCATCAACTTTTACGCTCAGCTTTTTATCTATCTTCCCGTCTATTTTTGATACAGGGTCTAAAGACATGACTTCAATATGGTGCTTAGCAGTACCCTCGCTCTTCAATCCACCTGTAGTCTTGGGATGCTTGGCCAAATACGCTTTTACCTTCTCTATCCCGCGAGCAGGAAGGTCCTCTAATTCAGAAATGAAGGCTTTAACATCAATAAAATCAGGCACTACAACAATTGCATTTCGTCCGATCCTTACTGCGAAGGCTATTGGCCAGCCTTCCCATGTGCCAAGTACGAACAAGTTATTTGAATATTTCTCAAAACATTCGCGTGCATTTTCGGCGCGAAGGTGCTTTTGGCATGAAACAATATCGAATAATTCATTATTTGTTTTGAGATCTTTATATGTATCCCATTTTTCAGGGCACTTAGATTCCAACGCTTTTTTTACTTCAATCGGCACTCTCTCGGGTGGAATATGCCAGTAGTTAGTCCAGCAGATTAAATCCTCGCCATTTCCACGGGTAGTTGTTATTCTCACCCCTTCGGTATTCTTCTTGGAAATTTCATAATAGCAAACTGGATAGGGCAAATCTGTAATTGTTTTGTTCAAATAATGGCTGTAATCTCTTCCAGTATAGCTTAATCCTTTAAGCCCTTCCCATCGAAGATAAACGAGATCAATAAAGTCTAAGCACAAAGAGAGATTATTCGTTTTTTTAGGTGATACTGAAAACACTATTAATCTTCCACCGGAATCCATTACTGTCCTAAATAAACTTCAAGAATAGGTTTTGGAGGGATTCCTCCGTCTG
>CAZDNQ010000424.1:0-4586 GCA_964506605.1 uncultured Victivallis sp.
CGGTCTGCGTCAATCCGGGCAACGCGTTCAACTGCTACTGGGAGATGCCGTTCCGCAGGCACTGCAGAATCACCATGGAGAACATCGGATTCGAACCGATGACGATTTTCTACCAGATAAATTATACGCTGACCGACGTTCCCGACGATGCCGCATATTTCCATGCGCAGTTCCGCAGAGCCAATCCTCTCCCCTACAAGGAGGTCTATACGATACTCGACGGAGTAAAAGGACAGGGCCATTATGTTGGCACCTACATGGCTTGGCAGATGAACAACAACGGCTGGTGGGGAGAAGGCGAGATCAAGTTCTACATGGACGGCGATCTTCCCGGAGGCGTTGTGGGCAGGAACGTAAAGGAGCACGGCGGGGAGTGCTATCCGACGATCTGCGGCACCGGCACGGAAGACTACTTCTGCGGCTCATATAATTTCGAGAACAAGGGCACGAAGCAGTACCAGGAGTTCACGACCGACTATGCAGGCGTTCCGCATGTGGTGCGCCCCGACGGCACATACCAGGCGAACACCCGCTTCAGCCTGTACCGCTGGCACATCATGGATCCTGTCCGCTTCAAGAAGGATCTCGGCGTGACCATCCAGTCCCTCGGCTGGCGCGCAGGCGGACGCTACCTGCCCAACCAGGACGACATGTCGTCGACCGCGTTCTGGTACCAGGCGGAACCGCATGCCAAGTTTCCGAAACTGCCGGACAGGGACTATCTGGAAATCATCTGAAGAAGTTTGGAAGTTCTGGAATGTGAAAGTTCGGAAGTTATAATTCATCATTAGGAGGAATCCATGTTTGATCTGCAGAATCTTTCGAAGATACCGGCGGATGTCCACACCAGATGGGCAAGCCCGGAGAATTTCAGTGCAGGAAAAGGCGCGGCATGCAAGGGTACAGACGGACGTAAGAGAAGCCCGTGCTTTTCCATGAAGGCAGGCGAGAAGAAGATACTCGCGGAAATGAGCGGCGTCTCTGGAACTGTCAGGAGAATATGGATCACGATCAATGACAGGTCTCCGGAAATGCTGCGCGGGATGAAGATAGAGATGTACTGGGACGGAGCGAAGAATCCGGCTGTCAGCGCGCCGATCGGCGAGTTCTTCTGCCATGGGATCGGCAGGATGGCGACATTTGATTCGGCCCTGTTCTCAAGTCCGGAAGGTAGGAGCTTCAACTGCATCATCCCGATGCCGTTCAGGAAATCCATGAAGATAGTCGTGACCAACGGTTCCAAGAAGAAACTCGACATGTTCTTCTATGACGTCGACATGACAGTCGGCGACGAGCATGGCGCGGACACAGCATACTTCCATGCGATATGGCGCAGGGAGAATCCGACCAGGTTCATGAAGGACTACGAGATTCTTCCTAAGACAAGCGGTTCAGGCCGCTTCCTTGGATGCAACATCGGAGTCATTGCAGACACCGGAAAATGGTTCACTTCGTGGTGGGGTGAAGGCGAAGTCAAGATGTTCATCGACGGCGACGGTAAATACCCGACGCTCTGCGGGACCGGCACCGAGGATTATATCGGGACCGGCTGGGGCCTCGGCCAGTATTCCAACCTCTACCAGGGTGCGACAATCGCGGACAAGGACAAGTTCCAGTTCTGCTTCTACAGGTTCCATGTCCCGGACCCGGTATATTTCCACAAGGACATCAGGATCACGATCCATCAGATCGGCTGGGCCGGGCACGACAAGATCCTGCAGTTCCACGGGGCCGGCACCAAACTTTTCCTCGGAAAGAACAAGGCCAACATGGCGAAGGCGGTCAAGGACAAGGCGTCCATGCTCTTCGAAAGGACTGATGACTGGTCCAGCTGCGCCTACTTCTACCTGGACAGGCCGTGAGGTTAGCATGAAAACAGGGAACCTGTTTGAGAATGCCGCAGCGCCATCGGACGGGGAGCGCTTTGAAAACCTGCTGAAGACAAGGAACCTTGTCATCGAGCGGATAGTTAGTTCTTCTAAAATCGTCTCAACCGAATATGTGCAGACTCAGGACGAATGGGTGGTCCTACTCCAAGGCGAAGCGACTGTCGTTGTCGCAGGCGAAGCCGTACAGCTCAAATCAGGGGACTACGTGTTTCTGCCGTCCGGCACGCCCCATACTGTCCAGAGTGTCTCCGAGGGTGCGGTATGGCTGGCGGTACATCTGCATTAGTCCGGACATGTCATGAACCACAGAGGCACAAAGGCACAGGATTCTTTCTGTACAAATGTATCGGACCATGCAAGCCCACTTTTATTTTCAAACAGGAACGGGCTTTATGCATCATGTGCAGTCCGTGGATAAAGTCGGAAGTCCATCCCTTTATTGGAAAAATTATGTTGGTACATGCTAAAGCACGTACCTACTTATCAAGTCCGAGCAGGATTCTGATGCCGGTATGCGCCTGCAGGGCGGCTGTGAAGGCGACCCTGCTTGATATCGTGCCATTTTCCGGATTCATCTCATTCTCGCAGTCACCCACGATCCAGGAGCTGCCAAGGCCTTTCCTAACACCGATGCTGTCACAGGCGGCAAGGCCTGCGAGCCCGGATACCAGGACCAGAGGGATTTTCGGAAGCTTCGCAAGACAGAAGTTTGCGAACATCGCCTTGGCCTCGGCCTTGTCGAAGCACTCGAAGATGATATCTGCAGATGCGGGAATTATGGCGTCTATATTGTCAGGTGTGATCTTTTCGCGGACAGTCCTTATATCCAGTCCGGGATCTATCCTGGCGAGGTTCATCCTCAAGGCTTCGACCTTCATCATCCCGACCTGGTCACGGTAATATTGCTGGCGGTTCAGGTTGGACGGTTCGACCTTGTCGAAATCAACTATCGTCAGGCTTCCTACCCCTGCCCGGACAAGGGCGATGGCGACATTGGAGCCAAGCCCGCCTGCGCCTGCGATAAAAGCCGACTTCTTCCGGAGTTTTTCGGTGACACCCGGAGGATTCGAGGTGAAATACTTGTCTGCTGTTCCCATTTTATATATTTCCCTTATTATTGTTCTTATCAACTTAAGATTCCGGCTTAAGCCCGCACTACTTAACCTCCGCCGACAAAGCAGAACACTTCGACCTTGTCGCCTTCGGCGAGGATGGTCCTGGCATATTTCTTTCTCTCTACGATGCCTCCATTGATAGATGCCATGACCTTATCAGGTTCGTATTTGCATTTCAGGAGAAGATCCTCGAGCGTCTTCGCGGAAACATTCTTCGCCTTGCCGTTGATAATTATTTTCATGGCATCCACCTCAATCTCCATTGCCGGCAAGATGCCGGCGCTCCATTTCAATGTTCGGTGTTCAACTCTGTATCACGCTCCAAGGCATTTATCCCAGTCCTTGAAGACGGCCTCAAGCTTGAGTTTTCCCAGATCCTTTTCAACTTGTTTAACGGATCTGATGTCGCGCTTGTCGAACTGGCCGAGAATGTCCTTGTCAGGAGACGCGTATCCGCCCGGGACAACAGAGGAGCCTGCGCTCATCAGGTTCGCGCAGGTCTGCACTATCCTGTTGCGGAACTCGCAGTTTTCGCGGGTCGAGATGGTGATATCGCATTCGGGAAAGCAGATCCTGAACGCCAGCATCATCTGTTCAAGCTCCTTTTCCGAGACCGGCTGAGGGACTTTGAAGCTGCCTGCCACAGGCGTAATCCTCGGGAACGAGAACTGCATCCTGCTTTTCCAGTACTTTTTCCTCAGCCATGAGGCGTGTGCCGCAAGCGCGAGCGCCTCGCAGCGCCAGTCATGGAGGCCAAGCAGGGCGCCGATGCCGATATTGTAGAAACCAGCTTCCGCGGCTCTTGCCGGTGCAGCAAGACGGTTGTCATAGTCTTTTTTCGGACCGGAAGGGTGGAGGTGCCTGTAAAGCTCCCTGTTGTAGGTCTCCTGGTAGATTGTCAGGCCGTGGGCGCCGGCTTCGAAGAGGGTCCGGTATCCTTTGACATCCAATGGATAAATCTCAAGTGAGACATAGGAGAACAGCTTCTTTATCTCACTTATGGCTTCCGCCATGAAATCAATTGAAACTTTCGGGTCCTCGCCGCTTACTACGAGCAATGAATCGATGCCAAGCTTCCTGATAGCCTCTGCTTCAGAGATTATTTCCCTGATCGTAAGCCTTTTCCTGACATCGGACCTGTTTGCGGTGCGAAATCCGCAATAGAGGCAGTTGTTTATGCAGTAGCTGGAAATATATAGAGGCGCATATATCCTGACCGTCTTCCCGAAATGCATTTTTTTCAGGGCCGCCGCCCTTTTCCGCATCTGAGGGATGAATGGTGATGCCGCAGGCGATATCAGACTTAGGAAATCACCTGATGCAATTGAATCCCTGGCAAGGCTGTCTCCCACGTCCTTTCCCGAAATCCTTTCAAGGCGTCCACGAAGCGTATTCTCATCGATATTTGAATATGGAATCATAAATTTTGGAGCTTTATATTTTTAGAATCAGCTCAAGGGAACCTCTAAAAATTGACATATGGCGCGCAAGAAGAAATTATGGAGTTATGTCGAGGAATGGAATTCGGGAGCAGCCCTGAACGGGCTGTGACTGAGTTCCAGACGAAGACAGAATCCATAAG
>CAZDNQ010000425.1:0-4570 GCA_964506605.1 uncultured Victivallis sp.
CGTATCTGTCCTCGAGCCCGGAAATTTTCTGATCAAGCTCCTCATGCGACGCAGTCCTGCTCAACTGGCGGTATGCATCTATCCTCAGCTTGTCGGAAGGGATGTAGTCCGGCGGAAGGGCCGCGGAAAGCCGTCCAGCTCCTCCGGACTCGTGCGTGAAGTCGATGAAATCTATGAATATGTCGGTCTGCGGAATGAACTTCTCCTTTTTTCCGCTGAGTTCGGCTACCGCCGACCTTAGGAAAGCGCAGTAGAGGTCGAATCCGATCCTGTTGATATGTCCGCTCTGCTCGGCGCCGAGGATGTTTCCCGCGCCTCTGATCTCAAGATCCCTCAGCGCGAGCTTGAATCCAGCGCCGAGCTGGGTGTAGCGCCTGATGGCGCTTATCCTCTCGCGCACCGTCCCGTCGAGCGCCGTGTGAGGGGGGATCAGCAGATAAGCATATGCCTGCCGGGTCCATCTGCCGACGCGCCCCCTGAGCTGGTAAAGCTCCGCCAGCCCGAACCTGTCAGCCCTCTCTATGATTATCGTGTTGGCGTTCGGGATGTCGAGGCCGGACTCGATGATCGTTGTGCTCACAAGCACGTCCGTCCTGCCGTCGAGGAAATCCATCATCACCTTTTCCAGTTCGTGTTCCGGCATCCTGCCATGTCCGATTGCGAAGTTCGCAGACGGCACCAGGGCCTTCAGCTTCTTGCATGTGTTCTCGATGGATCCGATCCTGTTGTGCAGGTAGAAGACCTGTCCTCCCCTCTGGATCTCGCGGGAGATTGCCTCGCGCACATGCTTGTCGTCATATTTGCAGACAATTGTCTGGACGGGCATGCGGAGCCCGGGCGGCGTCATGATCGTGCTCAGATCGCGGATGCCGGTCATCGCCATGTAGAGGGTCCTGGGTATCGGGGTGGCTGTCATTGTGAGGATGTCGACCGTCGCCCTCATCTGTTTCAGGCGTTCCTTGTGCTCTACTCCGAACCGCTGCTCCTCGTCGACGATTATGAGCCCCAGGTTTTTGAATGCTATATCCTTCTGTATCAGCCTGTGGGTGCCGATGATGATGTCGAGCTTTCCTTCGGCAAGCTTCTGCAGGATCTGTTTCTGCTCGCCATGTGTCCTGAACCTGCTGATCATCTCCATGTTGAAAGGGAATTCCGAGAATCTCTCTGAGAACGTATAGAAATGCTGCTGTGCGAGGACGGTCGTCGGGACAAGCACCGCCACCTGTTTTCCGGCGTTGACGGCCTTGAATGCGGCGCGCATCGCCACCTCAGTCTTCCCATATCCGACATCTCCGCACAGCAGGCGGTCCATGGGGACCGGCGAACACATGTCCTTCTTGATCTCGTCGGTGGATTTCCGCTGGTCTGGTGTTTCCGGGAACCGGAACAGCCCTTCAAAGGTGTGCTGGTCCGGATCATCCTTCGGGAATGAGAAACCGGGGTTGTGCGTGCGCATCGCCTGTATCCTGATCATGTCGATCGCCAGGCCTCGCACCGATTTTACTGCGTCCAGCTTGGACTTCGTCCATTTCCTGCCGCCGATCTTGCTGAGCACCGGCATCCCTTTTCCGGAGCCGGTATATCTTGAGACCATGTCCGCGTGCCAGAGAGGGACGGAGACGGTGACGTTGTCCGCGAATTCGATCTGGAGCATCTCCTGCGAGACGCCCTTTTCAGTAACAGTCCTTAGTCCTTTGAAAAGTCCTATACCGTAGCCTGTGTGGACGACATGGTCTCCTTCCTCGATGTCAGCAAGAGTTGGAATGCCCTTGGACTTGAGCGACTCCTTCAGCTTCCTCATCGGTGCGAAGTTCGCAAACCGCTGGTGGGGCATGAGGAAGAGCTCCTTTTCCGTCAGGACTGCGAGTTTCGCAGAAGGCAGTACGAAGCCGGAACCGATTTCAGATATGTCTATCTCGATGGAATCGCCTGGTATCCCGCTCTCCTTGCACCAGGAGATTATGCGTTCATGTCCGCTTTCCCCGGTGCCGAGAAGGGCCACCCGGTATCCGGCGGCCAGCCAGGAGGAGATCTGCCCTGCCGTCAGCTTCCTCATCAGGTTCCCATATGTGCTTTCGGTCTCGCCGGAAACAGTCTTGCGGATCTCGAGGACGGGGGACATGCAGTCGCAGTCCGCACCTTTTTCCGAAGATGAATCGGTGCTGTCCAGCAGCCTGTAGGTGCTGCCGGCATGTTTTTCCATGGTCTCGGTGAAATGTTCAATTGATGAAGGCTTCCCGAACCGTAGGAGGTGGGTCATGCATTCACCCGGATTAAGAACGGCAATGCTGGGGGACTTGCCATTGAAATAGCTGATCAGGAAGGCGCTGTTCTGTTCCTGGACGAAACTGTTCCTCGGGATGATGGTATATTCCTTCACTGTTTCCAGCGAGAGCTGTGTTTCAGTGGAAAAAGTCCTTATGGAGCTTATTTCATCGCCCCAGTATTCGATTCGCGCCGGATTGCCGCAGCCCGGGGAAAAGACATCTATTATGCCGCCGCGCCTGGCGAACTCGCCCGGGACATTGACCTCGATCTCGTCGTCATAGTCCATGTCGACCAGGCGCTTTAACAGAGATTTTAGAGGGAAAGTCAATCCCTGGGACAGCCTTATGGTGTTTTCACCGAGGGAGTCCAGGGCGGGGACGGGATATGTGAATGATATCGCGCTTGCAATGAAGATCCTGCCCTGTCCGGAGGCCGCCATGTAGAGGGCCTTCATCCGCTGGAACTCGTTCTCCGGCATGAACCTGTCGCCTTCCTCTGTTTCAGGCACGAGAATCGGATCGATGCTCTTTCCCGAGAGTTCGGCCCAGACAGACAGGCTGGAAGACAGGCTTTCGGCGACGCTGAGCCTGGGAACTATTATAATCACCGGTTCCTGGGCGGAGTTCAGGACCCGCATCAGGACCGGATGGAAGGCGTCCGGATCCACGTTCAGAAAGGTCTTTTCCGGCGGGGAAGCGGAGGAGATCCATTTATTGAATTCTTTTTTCCAGTATATATGCTTCATTCATTGACTTTTGGTGTGAAAATTGTATAATATAGCCTTTTTGGGCAAAATTAAGTCTTTTGTATTCATATCTGAATCGCATATCAGCTGATTTTAAATAATAGAAGTTTAACATATTTGCAGGTGTTATGAAAGCCAAAAACAGCAAGAAGATTGTAAAGAAATCATCGAAGCCGGCAGCCTCGAAAAAGGCTGTGAAGAAGCCGGGGGCGGCTACTAAAGCGGTGAAATCTGTCAAGCCGGTCAAGAAAGCTCCGGCCAAAAAGCCTGCAGTCAAAAAGGCCGCACCGCCAAAGAAGGCGGTGAAGAAAGCCGCTGTTGCGAAAAAAATTCTGAAGCCTGTGAAGAAACCTGCAAAGCCGGCCGCCAAGCCCGCAAAGAAGATCGAAAAGAAGCCTGTGAAGGCCGCCAAGCCTGTCGTCTCCAAGAAAATTCCTGAGAAGAAAGCTGCGAAACCCGCCAAGCCCGCTGCAAAGGGCAAGGAAGTAAAGAAGGTTCCCGCCAAGGCTGTTCCTGCCAGGAAGGAGGAGCCGGTCAAGCTTTCCAAGAAGGAGATTGCCGCCGCTTCCAAGAAGGCGAAGACGGTCGTGAAGGCTGTCGAGGACGAGGAAATCGAATTCGACGAGGAAATCGACGACGAGCCGGCTCCCGCCAAGAGGAAGGTCGGTAGGCCGAGGAAGGCCGACGGGGAAAAATCAAAGGACGGCGAGGCCAAGGGCAAGAAGACTGAAGGCTCCGCCGACGATGCGGCATCGCTTTCAAAGAACGACACGATGAAAGTGTATATGCAGGATATCGGCCAGATCTCGCTTGTCACCAAGGACGAGGAAGTCGAACTTGCCGCAAAGATACATGGAAACGATCCGAAACTCAGGGAAGAGGCCCGCGCCACGCTCATCAAGGCGAACCTCCGTCTCGTTGTAAAGATAGCACATGATTTCAAGGGTCTCGGACTTCCGCTCCTCGACCTTATTTCCGAAGGCAACATCGGTCTGATGAGGGCTGTTGAGAAGTTCGATCCCGCGAAGGGCGCAAAATTCAGCTCGTACGCCGCCTGGTGGATCAAGCAGTCCATGCGCCGTGCGCTTGCAAACCAGAGCAAGACCATACGAATCCCCGTCCAGTCCGCAGGCAAGATCAACAAGATCAAGTCGGCACGCCTCAAGCTCACTGAAAAGCTCGGCCGCGAACCCACCGATGCGGAAATCGCAAGTTTCCTCGAGTTCAGCGAACGTACTGTCGCCGGACTCAGGCTTGCCGACCTAAGGACATTTTCCCTGCACGATCCCATCCAGCAGGGCGAGGACGGCGAATTCCAGGACATCATCCCCGACAGGGGCGCTTCCATACCCGACAGAATCCTTGGAGACCTTGAATCGGTCGGCCGCCTGACAAATCTGATGGAAAGCCTCGACGAGAGGGAGAAGATGATCCTCAAGATGAGGTTCGGACTCGACGGCAACAAGCCGCGCACACTCGAGGAAGTCAGCCAGGAGATTGGCAGGACCAGGGAACGCGTCAGGCAGATCCAGAACCAGGCTCTGACAAAACTTAAGA
>CAZDNQ010000426.1:0-4565 GCA_964506605.1 uncultured Victivallis sp.
TGCGACTGCAGGGGTGGAATCAGAATAGGAAATTCCAGTCAAATCTCCAGCCAAATTGTAAGTGTAGTTTGTGACCACACCTCTTGACCAGGTGCGTGTGGCCAATTTTTCATCTGCCGAATAAGTATAAGCGACAGATTTATTATCGGCGTAGGTCTTTGACGTCAGCAGTCCTGTCGCCTCCTGGTAAGCCCATGTCGTCACATCAGGATTCTGGAGATTTGTGTTCCTGTAGGTGCTGAGCTGGGTCATGCGACCGTAGGAATCGTAATTGTACGACGGCGGAAATGATGCATCGCCCCTGACCGTGGAAATCTGCCCTCTGGAATTATAAGTGTAAATTGTGGATTTCCCCAGGGCGTTGACTACGCTCCTACGCCTGCCGGTGGCAGCCTCATAAGTAAAGGAAGTCTGTTTTCCTGCGCCATCCTGGACGTAGTCTACTTGCCCAAGGACGTTGTAATGGGTGAGCGAGGCGCCGGTTCTGGGATCCGTGAAACTTATCTGGCGGCCGATTCCATCATAAGAATAGGAATATTGCAGGGATGACTTTGAGGACACGGAAGACAGAAGGCCGTTGACGGTGACAGAAACTTCATCGGCAGTGGAGTCGGGGACATTGACGGTTTGGGTGATGGTTTTATTTGGACGGTCGAGTGAAGCAGAAGAAACTGTTTCGTTCCCATTGATGTCCACATTGACAGTATTTGATATGAGAGAAGCTGAAAGTCCTGTGAGCTGGCGCTTGGAAATTCCAGTAGTGGTAGCGCCGGAGTCGCCATAGACCTTGGAGGTTGTCACAGACATCCATTGCCCGGACACAGACTGAAATGAAGTCTCAGACTCGGAGACTCTATCAACAGAGCCGAGATCAATGTTTCCATTGCTGTTCAGGTCGAGGGCAGAGCGGATCTGGTTGTTGAAGTCATCGTACGCATATAGAATATCGACATTGCCCGTGGATGTGGTCTTAACCAGAAGCCCCTTGCTGTCATAGGTGAAGGCGGTGACAAGAGTGCCAGTGTAGCCAGGCCGCTCCTCTGAAACTGTCCTACCTAATGCATCCACTGTGGTTTTGACGTAGCTGGGACCATTTTCTACGGCAGTGCACACCTTTGTCCACTGTGTTCCGTTGATATTAACACCATAGGTGTAATATTTGGCAACTACCGCAGTGCCGGTAACTGACTTGATCCTGCCGTCGAGATATTTGTCTGTAATCTCTGTAAAGCCTCCGGGATGGGTGACGGTGACAGTCCTACCGCCGTTGGAATAGGCATAGGTGGTCGTGAGTCCTGCAGCATCAGTGGATGATACAACTCTCCCGGTGCCATCATATGTTTTCAACGATGAAAGGGTTATTCCTCCCCCGGAAATGGTTTCTGAGAGCTGTTTGCCATTAGTGTCGTATGTGTAGCTGGTCATGATGTCAGGCTGGCCTGCAGCTCCTTTCTTGGTCTTGGAGATCATCTGCTTCAGGAGGTTGTAACCAAAGGTGTATGCCGAGCCGTCTGAAGAGGTTTCAGATTGCTTGTTGCAGCATGTCCAGGTGGCTGTGGAATATGTGCCGTCGGATTTGTATGAGGCCGTCACATGGTGCTGTGCGTCATAGGTCTTGACAGTCCAGGCGATCCTGGAATAGCCGCCATCATATGCATATACTTCGGCCATGACTTCGTTGCCGCGTCCGTCGAACACTGTGGTCTCTTTTGTGGATTTGCCAGGTATTCCCGCAGGGCTTGATACTGTTCCATGAACGACATTCCTTCTCAGGGCATCACCGTTCCCCGGAGAAAAAGAGGAGGCTGACGGGTCAGGATTCTGTGTGAAAGTACCATATTCGTAGGAAAAACTGTCCATCCTGCCATCACTATATGTTATGCTCTTGACACGACCCGCCGAGGCCGGATCGCCAGCGACTGGATAGCCTATTTCAGTCTTCCTCTGATTTGCCGGATCACCGTAGGCATTGGCCGGATTTGCGCATTTCTCAGTTATCATGACAAGTTCGTTGCCGGCAGTCTTGTAGACAGTATATGTTTTTCCTACGGTCGTCCCCCTGATTTTCCTTTCAGTGACACGTGGACGTGCGTCCTTTGCCGATGGTATGTCTGCAGGATCCACTGAACTGTATGAATAATTCATTGAAGACGCCTGCTCGGCAGGGCAATCGTAAGGCGAATCATTATCTGCCATTACAGTCTCTATTAGACGCCCGCTGGCGTCGTAATCGTTCCTTTTCCAGGAGCCATCCGGCTTTTGAGTCGTCCTGACGCGGGAGTATTTGCCTGGCTGTCCTGGAGCTTCATAATAGGTTGTGATGTATTTTTCAGTAGTTTCACCAGTGTCGACAGTCTGCTCGTTAATCTCCTGCCCCCAGGGATATTTGTGGATTTTTATGACTTCCTGGCTGGCCAGTCCCCCTTGGGCATTGCGTCTTTCACTGATGACTTGGGTATCGGCCCCGCTGGAACTGGTGAGTTTTGACTTGGATGACTTGAAGGCGCCGTTAGCCGCCGATAGAGTCCATTCGTTCATATCCCAGCCATATGTCCAGTCATATGCATATGATGTACCATTGTTAGTTTCTGTAATGACTATATGATCTATCTTGTTATGGTTTCTTTCCGGGTTTTCGATTTTCCAGACAGTATGCGGGGCTCCCGCAGCTTCATAAAGGCCGGTGGATGGATTTTTGATCCCAGCGTTTTCCGGCGAATAAAGGCGTATTTCATATGAGAACTCATCAAGCGCGACTATGTCTGCAAGACCATCAGCTCCAGAGCGTACCTGGCGGATGACTCCATTTGCATCGTTTATAATTTCGATTGCGATCCTTGGCTCTGACAGTGTGATGCTCTGTCCGTTCTGCGCAATAAGGCAGGCAAGTTTCTTGTCCGATGCGGAATATCTAGCCTTTGAAGTCCTGTCAAACACCCGCTCGTAGAATACCGGATTGTCTATGACTGGATTCCCGCTGACATCGGTCATTTCCAGATATGAAGCGAAAGTAGAACTTTCTCCAACAGGATAGCCTTTGGACGAATTGTTAGCAAACCTATATGTGACAAGATAACCGTTTGGCCGGGTAATTGTTACATCGCGCGAAAATCCTGCTGGCAGCCCATCGGCAGTTATTGATCTTATTGAGGTGTTGAATACTGATACATAACGCAGCCCCTGTGGGCTATACACAGTTTTGGACGCCCTTTCCTGCTCTATCTGGAAAAGTCCTCCTTCCAGTGAGCCTGCATGGACAGCCCTTCCAAATTTGACCTTAAGGGATATACAACCCGGATCAGGCATCCATACATCATAGTAATGATGTACAACTACTTCTTCTGTTATCGTTTTCTTTTTGCAGGGGCAGTCCGGATCCGGTATTTCATACTCTATGTATTCAATGGTGGGAATATCAATTGTTTCATAATGTCCGTCTTTTTCGGGAGGAGGCGGTGGAGGCGGTGGAGGAGGTGGATTAGGGTTTTGATCCTGAGCCAAAAGGCTTACCATCGCAAAAGTAAAGACGGATATTATAGATAGAACTCCGATCTTTTTTTTGAAACTTTTCATAAAAATCTTTCTTTTATGTTAATTTTTATTTTTCTTTGATTAGAAGCTGTCGTTAAGACGGATGCCATTCTGATAGAAATTAACATAATGGCAGTTACCCGAAGTGGCGGCCGGCGATCTGATCATGCGGTATCTGTAGACGCCATTGGCGTCAAAGTCCACGGCGGTGACATCGCGTTCTATTGTACCGTCGTCAAATGTTATTCCTGAAGCAAATATATTGATATGGATCAGGAGATCAGCCGGTATTTCACTGAGGACAATTTTCCCTTCAACCATTATGCTTCCGTCAGTATACGTTTCAATATATGTAAGACCGTTCTCATTTATCGCTGAATCAAGGGTGGTGACCCTGGCATTTGCCATGATCGGTCCGTTCTCTCCGAGTCTTGCGACGACATAGGAGGATTTGTTCTCGGTCACCCTGAAATCTAGAGTGCGGCCTTCTGGGGAAAGAGGAGTCTCAAAGAAATGAATATAGCTGTCAGTGTTGATAATCGCATCGTCAGGTATTCCTGGATTATTCCAGGTTCTGTCCTCATTGACGAAGCAGACAGCATTCCCACTGAAGGAACAGTCCAGGACGTTAACTGTAATATTTCTTGAAACCGGATCGCCTCCGCCATTAGGTGTGTAAATCGCCGATACGGTGATATCACCTGCGCTTTCGAACTTGTACGCGGCAGAATTCCTCGAATTATTCACATTATATGAGAGTGGATCAAGCTGATTGCCATCGACCGTGATGGCAATTGTTCCAGATACTGCATTTGCCGGGAAGGCCGTGAGGAGAAGCGAATCCCCGGTTCTCACCTTTACCGGTGTCGCTTCGGTCAGGATATTGGTTTCTGTCCAGGTGACTGTCTTCTGAACGGTGACGGCATCTTCCTGGAAGGAAATTCCAAGTTCAGTTGCTTCAATTGGAGAGAGTGAAACATTTGAATACCATCCTGTTCCGACGCTGTTAAGGACTGAAGGATCAACAGGAGTCT
>CAZDNQ010000427.1:0-4552 GCA_964506605.1 uncultured Victivallis sp.
AAAAACACACTTGCAATAATGTTTGTGCATTTCTATATTACCATCATTGCATTTTCATTTCAAGCTGTTTTATTAAAAATCTTTTTCAAAAACTGGGAAATTCACATGAAAAAAATAATTGACCTTTCAAAGCTCAAATGGACACTCCGCGGGTTCATGCCGCATGCCTGGAGGCTGGGATATTCCACGGAGACTGGCATATCTCTCAGGCCGGAAGTCGGACCTGTGCCAGCAAAAGTCCCCTGTTCAGTGCAGAAAGCCCTTCTGGACGCCAAAATAATACCCGACTGGAACATCGGCATGAATGCACGCCTGTGCGAGTGGGTGGAGAACCGCCACTGGATCTTCCAGACCGAGATTCCTGCGCGGAAATCCGCAGAATGCTCGTGCGCAATCCTGAAACTCGACGGGCTTGACGGCAACGGCTGCGTATTTGCAAATGGTACGGAAATCGGCTCCTTTGACAATTCATTCATCCCTTATGGATTTGATCTGACAAAGCATGTCAGTTCAGGGAAGCCGGTCAGGCTCGAAATAATATTTGAGCTTCCCCCCCGCTGGCTCGGACAGATCGGCTACACTTCAAGGATGAAACAGTGGAAGCCGCGTTTCAACTACACCTGGGACTGGATCAGCCGCGTCGTCCAGATCGGGATATGGGACGGTGTACGAATTGAAATCACAAAAGGGCCTGTAATAAAAGATCTTCGCTGCATCACACATGCCGACCACAGGAAAGAGGAGGGCTGGATCGAAGTTTCCGGGAAAATTGCGAAATCCGCAGGAACCCGCCTGGTAATTTCCCTGACGGACTCAAAAAATGGAAAAATATTAAGACAGGAGGTCAGCCCGGCGGAGTTGGACGGAAGGGGATTCAAGTCAAGGAAGATACCTGTCGCTCTCTGGTGGCCGAACGGACAGGGCGGACAGGATATCTACAGGATTGAGGTTGAACTCCTGTCCAAGGACGGATCCGTGGAAGACAAAGTTTCCCGGCAGGTCGGATTCCGCACTGTCGAATGGGAGAAATGCGATGGTGCGCCTGAAAATGCGGATCCGTGGATCTGCGTGGTCAACGGCAAGCCCGTCTTCCTGCAGGGCGTCAACTGGACCCCGCTCCTCCCGAATTTTGCGGATGTCGCGGAATCCGACACCCTCGCGATGCTCAGGAAATACAAGGACATGGGCTGCAACCTGCTCCGCGTATGGGGAGGCGCCACCCTCGGCAGGGAATCATTCTACGATGAGTGCGACAGGCTCGGACTGATGATCTGGCAGGAGTTCCCGCTGTCGTCATCCGGTCTCGACAATGTTCCGCCCGACGACGAGAAGTCCATTTCGGATCTTTCAGGGATAGCCCGTTCATACATAGCCCGGACGCAGCACCATCCATCGCTTATACTGTGGTGTGGAGGCAACGAACTCCAGACCAACATGGAAGGCAAGCCCGGCACCGGCAAACCTATAGGCTGCTCGGATCCTGTGATTGCGGAGTTCGCAAAGATCGTCAGGGAGCTCGATCCTGGACGCAGGTTCCTGCCGACTTCCTCGTCCGGCCCGCTGTTCTTCGCAGAGGAGAAGAATTTCGGAAAAGGACTGCACTGGGATGTGCACGGACCCTGGAACATCTACGGGAACACCATGGACAAACAGCGTGAATACTGGAGCAAGGACGATTCATTGTTCCGTTCGGAGACGGGATGCCCCGGGGCAAGCCCGGTATCCATACTCAGGAAGTATTGCGGGGAAAAAGGGCCGATGCCGGTCTCCCTCGACAATCCGCTCTGGCACAGGACGGCATGGTGGTTCGACTGGCCTGAGTTTGAGAAGGAGAAGGGCCGGAAGCCGCACAGCCTTGGCGAATATGTGAAATGGAGCCAGGCGCGCCAAGCCGAGGCGCTGTCGATCGCCGCGAATTCCGCAAAATCGCGTTTCCCGAAGTGCGGTGGTTTCATAGTATGGATGGGGCACGACAGTTTCCCATGCACTGTCAACACATCGATCATAGATTTCGAAGGCGGACTGAAGCCGGCGGCGAAGGCGCTGAAGAAGATATTTGCCGTATAAGGACATATTGTACTGCTCGGTTGAAAATGCTATTATAAGAAAAAAGGACGGGAAGATGCGCAATCCGGTGGGAATAAGGACAATAGCTGAAAAGCTCGGGATAGCTCCTTGTACTGTCTCGAGCGTCCTCAACGGAAACGCCAGGAAGCGCCGGATAAAGGATGAGACGGCCCGGCGCATCCTCGAGGAATGCAAGCGGCTGAACTATGTCCCCAACCAGCTTGCAAGAAGCCTGCGCGATCCCCGCACCATGATGCTTGGAACAGTTTTCGCAGATCTCAGGAACGACTGGGCTGCAAGGATACTGGACGGTGTCAGGATCGCCGCCGACCGCAACAAGATGCTTCCCATGGTCATGAGCCATGAATGGGATCCCGTCCGTGAACGGAAGGGTATAGAGATGCTGCTCCGGTTCAGGATCGATTTCATAATCACAATCCCCCTCCCGGAATGCGTGGAGACTTATTCCCTTGTAAGGGCGCGCGGAGTCCCCCTGGTGTTCCTCGGAGACACCTTGAAGGAGATGCCGGAAGCCGACTTTGTATCCTGGGATCATGCGCCGGCCGTCCGCGCCATCATGCGCCATCTTGTCGGACGCGGAGCAAAACGCATAGCGACCCTCGAGCACAACAGGAAGACCCAGCTGACCAAGGCGTATTATGAAACTTATACTTCGGTCCTTGCCGAAGAGGGGCTTCAAAGCGATCCTTCATGGAGGATGCTTGCCGCTTTCGAATCCGAGGTGGAAGGACTGCTGGCTCCGGTCTTTTCAAAAGGAGTGAATGAGCGTCCCGATGCGCTATTCTGCACGAACGACGGACTGGCCTTTGTCGCCATAGCCGTCCTGCGGCGCATGGGGCTTCGAGTCCCGGAAGATGTAATGGTCACCGGCATGGGGGATCTCGGAAAAGGCGATGAGAACGGGGTAGGGCTTACAACTGTCCGTGAACCCTGCGAGGACATAGGGAGGCTGGCTGCCGAGGTGGGATTGTCCCGTCTGGAAAATCCGCAGCAGGCTCCTACAAAGCTGCTGCTTGCCGGCACTGAAATAAAGGCCCGCCTGACAACCCGGAGATAAGGAATTCCGGCTGCGCTCAGCCAGGTTTCAGAATCTTCGAAATTTCCCTGCGGCCGACGTCCCTGAGGGAGATGATCTTAGACTTTAGGGCTGACTTGGGTTCGGACTTGCCGTTTTCCCAGAGATATACTGTATGGCTGGAGACGCCGAGCACCTTCGCGAATTCAAGCCTGGTGAGCTTCTTCTTCTTGCGGAGTTTCAGGATTAGCTTCGGTGACAGGCGCGACTTCTGGATGATCTCCGAAGGGAGGGACGATATCTTTTCGCTCGGGATGACGCGCTTGGCGATGACCAGGGTCTCCTTGTGCTGCCTGTCGAGCATCTTCTGCATCAGCTTGGCGCTCTTCTTCAGTTCCTTTATCTTCCTCTCAAGAGGACCGACCTTGGACTTGATCTCGCGACGCGCAAGCCTGACAACCATATCCTTCAAAACCGCCTTTATATCCGACATTTTTCTCAACTCCTGGCATTAAATGAAATTGTAAAGAGCTATATAATAGGACTATAAAATGGAAAATCCAATTTCCGGCCTGATTATTTGCTGGAATGGCACCGGTGTTCTTCTCTTTATGTCAGGCGCTCCGGACTGACCTTGGAGTGCTGAAGCGAAGGCTTTGCATAGATTCAGCCTTGTTCCCTGCGAAGCATGCTTCGCAGAAGCAGAAGAAAGACGTTGGATCTATAGGGTCGGACCATGTTAAGTATTAGTAATGGATCTATAGGGTCGGACCATGTTAAGTATTAGTAACATCTTTATTATTAATTTATTACACAATGTATAAATGTGAAAATAGTGCCTTAAAGACAATAATTGACCTTAAATATTGCTTTTAAGCATATTATCCCTCAATATAATACGCTGAATGCTTCTCCTTTATCTTCCTTGAAGCATCTTCTGGCGCGCTTCCAGGATTATATACGATCTTCTTCCTCTTGAACTTGAACTTCCTGTATATTGTCTTCAGCCAGTCTTCGTCCCCGACGGCAAACGCGTCCGTCCACATCGGCTCGCGACAATTGTATGAAGCCTTCAGCCTTTCATCCATGTTCCTGAGATACCATTTCCGAAAAGCCTCGATGCTGCCGTCCATCATCAGGCATTTCATCAGACGGTTTGTGTTTATGATGCGATATCTCTTTTTCTTCCCCGACAGTTCCCTGTATCCGGAATGTTTCCATTCCGAAGGATGCTCCACGGCCTTGGCCCTGACCATGTTCATGCCTATATAGGAAAGGCACTGTCCGAGATGCCTCCCCGATTCAATAAGCGTGCTGTGGTACCTGTCGCTCCAGTACGCACCTTCCCGTCCCTTGCTCTTGTTGAACGACTGACCGAACCGCCCCTGCAGGTACTGCATAGCTGCAGGCACCTCCGAACCCCTGCGAGACCATATCAGAAGATGCACA
>CAZDNQ010000428.1:0-4551 GCA_964506605.1 uncultured Victivallis sp.
AGACCATGGATCCTTGCGCTTTTTCAGGGATTTGAACTTCAATTCGGCGAGAGTTCCGGCGGCGGCGCTAATAAGCATAATCGTCTCCCTGTAAAATTTTTCTATATTAGAAATTCAGGAGAAAAACAATTATTTTATCAGAAATCGGTTTACTTTCTCTGCGAGATCGCGGCCGGCGGCGATGGCCCTGACTACGAGTGAAGCTCCGGCAACGGCGTCCCCGGCGGCGAAGACACCTTTGACATTGGTCATCCCGTTCCCGTCAACCTCTATCGTTCCATTCTTGGCAAGCTTTATTCCGATGTCGGAAATCATTCCTTTCTTCTCAACTCCCGTGAATCCCATGGCGATAAGTGCGAGATCCGCAGGAATAGTAAATTCAGAGCCTGGAATCTCCTTCAGAGACTTCGGCCTGCCAAGAAGATCCGTCTCCCATTCGACCTTTACACAGGTCAGCCCCTTGAGTTTTCCCTTGTCTGCATCGAAGGATTTTGTCATTATGCTCCACATCCTCTCACAGCCTTCCTTGTGGCTGCTGGATGTCCTAAGGACATATGGCCACTGCGGCCAGGGGGTCGAAGGATCGCGGGTTTCAGGCGGTTTTGGCATGATTTCAATCTGTACAACTGAAGCAGCTCCATGGCGGATTGATGTACCGACGCAGTCGGAACCTGTATCTCCTCCACCTATGACAACGACTTTCTTCCCTTTGGCGGTAATTTCCTTGCAGGCGAAGCTTTCCCTGCCTATCCGCTTGTTCTGCTGGGTCAGGAATTCCATCGCAAGATAGACTCCGTCCAGCTCGCGTCCGGGGATCTTCAGGTCTCGCGGCTCCCTTGAACCGCAGGCAATGCAGACTGCCTCAAAACGGCTGAGAAGATAATTTGCCGACATGTCCCTGCCTATTGCAACACCTGTCTCAAATATAATGCCTTCGGAAATCATCAGGTCAATCCTGCGTCTGATGATTTTCTTGTCCAGCTTGAAGTCGGGAATTCCATATCTGAGGATACCGCCAATCTTCTGGTCCTGTTCAAAAACAGTGACACTATGTCCCATATGGTTCAATTGGTCGGCGATGGCAAGTCCAGCTGGTCCGGAGCCTATTACTGCAACTTTCTTACCAGTTCTTTTCTCCGGCGGACGGGGTACGATATACCCTTCTTTGTATCCTTTTTCAATTAAATTTATTTCAATCTGACGGATAGACACCGGTTCGCTGTTAAGTCCTACGGTGCAAGCAGCTTCACAAAGTGCCGGACAAATTCTGCCTGTAAATTCCGGAAAGTTGTTGGTGGCATAAAGAAGTTCCAGAGCCTCTTTCCAGTGACCATGGTATACCAGATCATTCCATTCAGGAATCACATTGCCGAGAGGACATCCGCAACCATGGCAGAAAGGTATTCCGCAGTCCATGCAGCGGGCAGCCTGCTCCCGGAGTTCTTCGTCGTTCAGCCTCTTCTCGACTTCATTATAATCGAGAACACGCTCCTCCTTCGGCCTGTAGCCCGGCTCTTTTCTCGGTATTTCTATAAAACCTCTTGGCTTTCCCATAAGTCACCTATTTACTTCACAGGCAAGATGCCTGCGCTGCACTTATTCCTGTTTGACAACGCGTTTTATTTCTTCATCTTCCTTCATCATCTGTCCAAGAACCTTCCTGTATTCCATCGGGAAGACCTTGACGAACAGAGGAAGAGAGTTCTCCCAGTCGTCCAATATCTGGCCGGCCTTCCTGCTGCCAGTTATCCTGTAGTGGTTCTCTATCATCTTCTTCAGTTCGAATATATCCTCTGAAAGCACGACCTGCTCAAGATCTACCATGTCAAGATTGCAGAATTCATCGAAAGTATTGTCCTTGTCGAAGACATAAGCCAGCCCGCCGCTCATTCCGGCCCCGAAATTGACGCCTACAGAACCGAGGACGACCACGCGTCCGCCGGTCATGTATTCGCAGCAGTGGTCTCCGGCTCCTTCGATTACGGCATGGGCGCCGCTGTTCCGGATTGCGAAACGTTCGCCTACCTGGCCGTTGATATATACTTCGCCGCTTGTCGCCCCGTAGAGGAGCACATTTCCGGCAATCGTATTTTCCGAAGGATCGTAAGTTATCTTCTCAGGAGGTTTTACAATAATCCTGCCTCCAGACAGTCCCTTTCCGAGATAGTCGTTCGCCTCGCCTATGAGGGTGAATGTGATTCCGTGCGCCAGGAAGGCTCCAAAGCTCTGGCCGGCACATCCCCTGAAAGCCACTTTAAGAGTGTCTTCTGGAAGACCGGCATTTCCATATCGCCTGGCAACCTCGTGCGAAGTCATTGTTCCGACGGTCCTATCGACATTGCATATGGGAAGTTCAAGTTCAACCGGCTTCTTCGATTCGATATTCTTCCTGACCTTCTCAATTATCCTGACATCATACGCCTTTTCAATCTCATGGTCCTGCTTTGTAATGCAGCGTACCGGCATGCTGCTGTCATAAGGCCTTGCAAATATGGCTGAGAAGTCAAGGTTCTTGGTCTTCCAGAAGTCAATGGCCGAATTCATTTCAAGCAGGTCGCTCCTGCCGATCAGGTCTTCAAGCCTGCTGAAACCAAGTTCGGCAAGATATTCACGGATCTCCTCTCCTATCATCATGAAGAAATTGATCACATGCTCGGGTTTGCCTGTATAGCGCTTGCGGAGCTCGGGATCCTGGGTTGCTATTCCCACAGGGCATGTGTTCTTGTGGCACTTGCGCATCATTACGCAGCCGCAGACAACGAGGGCACCGGTGGCGAATCCGAATTCCTCGGCTCCGAGCATCGCCCCTATGACTACATCGCGTCCCGTCTTCATCTGTCCGTCGGCCTGCACTTTTATCTTGTCCCTGAGATGGTTGAGGACAAGGGTCTGCTGGGTCTCGGCAAGTCCAAGCTCCCATGGAAGACCGGCATGCTTGATGGAGGACAGTGGGGATGCCCCGGTACCGCCGTCATGCCCGCTTATCAGGACCATGTCGGCATGGGCCTTCGCGACTCCCGCCGCGATCGTCCCTACTCCGACTTCAGACACCAGCTTTACTGAGATCCTCGCCGAAGGATTGGAGTTCTTGAGATCGTATATGAGCTGCTTGAGATCTTCGATAGAGTAAATGTCATGGTGGGGAGGAGGCGAAATAAGTGTGACTCCAGGAGTCGAATGCCTTACTCTTGCAATGACCTTGTTCACCTTGTGCCCGGGCAGCTGTCCGCCTTCTCCGGGTTTGGCGCCCTGCGCTATCTTGATCTGCAGTTCCTGGGCGTTGGCCAGATATTCTATGGTGACGCCGAACCTTCCACTGGCGACCTGTTTAATTGCGCTGCAGAGGCTGTCGCCGTTAGGAAGAAGCTTGTAGCGGACGGGATCTTCGCCACCTTCGCCGCTGTTGCTCTTGCCGCCGATCCTGTTCATCGCTATGGCAAGAGTCTCGTGGGCCTCCTTGCTGATCGAGCCGAAGGACATCGCCCCTGTGACAAAGCGTTTCACTATTTCGGATGCCGGCTCAACCTCGCTGACCGGAATGGATCTGCCCTTCTTGAATTTGAAAAGCCCTCTCAGCGTGCAGAGGTGCTTTTCCTGGTTGTTTATGAGGGCGGCATACTGCTTGTAGAGCTGGTAGTCGTTGTTCTTCGCAGCCTGTTGGAGCTTCATGATGGTATCAGGCGTCCATAGATGTTTTTCCTCTCCCTGCCTGAACTGGTACTGTCCGCCTGCATCAAGTATTTTCAGGGATCCCTGTTTCGGCCTGTAGGCCTTGTCGTATCTGGAATTCGCCTCCCTGGCAATAACATCCAACCCTATTCCGCTTATCCTGGAGGCGGTGGCGGTAAAATATTTGTCTATGACGTGCCTGTTGAGCCCGACAGCCTCGAAAATCTGGGCTCCTCGGTAGCTCCTCAGCGTCGATATGCCCATCTTGGACATTATCTTGAGAAGCCCCTTGCAGATGGAGGTTATATAGTTCTCCATGGCGGTCGTCACGTCTACATTCTCTATCAGCTTGCTGTTGACCATGTTCGCGACGATTTCCAGGGAAAGATACGGGTTCACGGCTGTCGCCCCATATCCTAGAAGCAGGGCGAAATGCATGACCTCCCTGGCCTCTCCTGTCTCTATCACAATGCTGGTGTTCGTGCGAAGTCCGCAGCGGATCAGATGGTTGTTCACGGCGGAAACTGCCAGAAGCGACGGGATTGGCGCCCTGTCCTTGGGGAGATTCTTGTCGCTGAGCACAATCAGGGCCTTACCTCTCCGGACCGCCTCCTCCGCCTCGATGCAGAGGTTGTCAAGTGAACTTTCCAGCTCCTTCGCATCCCCTCCGGCAGGGAATGATATTTTAATGGTCGCGGACTGGAATGATGGAAGATGCGAGGCCCTCAGGCGTTCGAGATCCTCGTTTGTCAGGATTGGATTCTTCAGCTTGACAAGATGTGCATGCTGAGGGGTCTCCTTCAGCACATTCCCGCAGTTTCCGAGGAAAGTCGTGAGACTCATCACAAGCTCCTCACGGATGGAGTCTATCGGAGGATTCGT
>CAZDNQ010000429.1:0-4550 GCA_964506605.1 uncultured Victivallis sp.
CGTTGGTCGAGACCAGCAGCCAGACGTCGAAATATGCCTCCTGCAGCGGCCAGCCATAGACATTGGGCCAGAGCTGCTCGGGCTTGTTGACGAACTGCATGTTGATGTCCCAGAAGCTGCCGCGGAAGTTCCAGATGTCGGAGTTTCCGAAGACCGTGAGTCCGATCGGCACCGGCTGTCCAGAGGAACGTGCATCTAGCTGCAGCGGGTTCTTCACTGGGTTGGATCCCATGCCGGTGGTATAGACAAGGTTGCCAGGGTTGCATCCCATCCCGAACTGGCAGGACTGGATGGTTCCCTCAAGATATTTTTTGTCGCCGGTCAGGAAGTGGGCGCGCGCCACCTCCATGCCGCCCGATACGCTGAAAAAGCCTGCGAACATGGGTCTGCCTTTTTCGCGGCAGGTGACGTTGAAGGCGTTGTTTTTGGCATAGAGCATGGAGAAATCTGCCAGCCTGAGCACGGCGGCACGGGCGTTCTTCTTGATTTCCGGGTCGGTCTTGGCGTCATCCATGCGGGCATAGAGGAAGGCGGCGTCGGTTTGAATGCCCCCGCCCCAGGAACAGATGTCCTGTCCCGGCTTTTTCAGGAAGGTGCCTTCCATGAAGACATCGTGGTATTTCCTGTCTCCGGTGATGTCATAGAGCACAAGCGCCGAGGCGTTGCGCCAGTCATTCGCCTGCCAGAGCTCACCCTTCATCTTGTCGAGCGACTTGTCGGCGACCTTCCTGGCGTAGTCCGCTTCGGCCCAGTTGAAGGCCTTCACGGCGCTGTCCAGATAGACTTTCGCAAGATCTGGCTTGATGGGCTGCAGTACCTTCGAAGTCCGGGCGGCGACTGCGGCATACATCCATGAATCGCGTATATTCGGGGCCAGGACATAAAGGTGCTGCGTGGAAAGCCAGCTCACTTCACCAAATCCCGGATCGGTCTGAGATTCGATGCCGAAGGGGATTCCTCCGTCGGAAAGCTGGATGCGGCGGAAACAGTCGACCTCCCAGAGGGCTTCGGTGATGATGTCGGGCAAGCCTTCCCCGGAGGTGGGCGGGATGTTGAGCTTGACCTTGCTGAAGTATTCCGGCATGATCTCAATGAGCTCCAGCTGCGAGAACGTGGTGTTCATGTGGGTAACGCGGCGCGGGTTCCAGTCGCCGGCGTCATGGTAGCCGCCCCAGGCGGTCTTGATCTCTTCGCCTGTGTCGGTCTTTGGAAGATCCTTCATGTTGTACTGGCCTTTTTCAAGGACGTCGAATGTCGCACGCGTGACGACTGCGCCGTCGTCGGGGTGGAAGTCGCGCGGCTTCCTGTATTCGCTGTAGGGAGGTCCTACCTCGATGCCGCTGCGGTTGTTGTACAGGCCTTTCATCTGGAGCTGGAAAGCCTTTTCCCAGACCTGTTCGCCGATCTGGAACGGATAGCTAGAGCCGACGCCTTCAACGCAGACACGGTAGGTGCCGGGTGTTTTAAAATCGCTGAAATCCATCTTGTATACTGCGGTCTGCGCGTAGTTCTTCGCAGGCTTCGTCCAGAGCTCCTCCTTGCCGTCGATATCCATGACCAGTTCGGTCTTGCCGTCAAACACCGGCTTGCCGCTGCCGTCCTCGACGATGGAGAACTTCATTCCGTCCGGGAACTTCAGACCTCCGCCAGTTCCGAGCCATACCGAGAGCAGTGCCCTCTTGTAGGGATCATTCGGGTGGTATCCGTTCTGGTTGACATGGACGGCCTCGCTGAGCATCTTCGCAAAGTCAATCGTGATCTGAGGGTTCGGGTTCTTGAGGTTGATCTTCTCGGTCTTGATCTGGTATGTCTTTCCGGCGAGGAGCGGTGACGGCATCTTCAGGTAGATGCGGTGGCGCGTCGGATAATGTCCTCCGGGCAGCGGTACGCTGGTCGGCACCGTCTTGCGGAAGATCCTGGCCGGCTTCACGCCTGTGGCATAGGCCGGGTCGTCCTGGGACGTGACTGTGTAGTTCGCGACATCTTCGGCGAGGAAATCCAGGAAGGGATCGCCTGCGATGTTTTCGCCATTCCACAGCCAGTCGAGTTTAATTCCCTGCAGGATTCCCATGAACTTGCCGTTGCGCATGAGCTTAGCGCGCCGGACGCCGTTGTTTGCACCGCCATCGGGCCATTTCTCCTCCTGCTTGACGTCGCCGTCCTGCGCCTCGTATTTCACGAGGGTCGCGGGAGTGATCCGCTGCGCCTCGACGACGAGGGACAGCGTATCGGGCGCTACCATGGAGACGTTGACGAGTACTGGAGAATTATCTCCACTGTATCCGTAGCTCTTGATCATTGACTCGCGCTTCTTGGCGGCAGCCTGCTTCTCTTCTTCAGCCTTTTTCGCTGCGGCAGCCGCCTCTTCGGCCTGGACCTTGACATATGCTTCCCGTTCGGCCAGCATCTTAGCATCTGGCTCCACTAATAGAAGGGCGTCAATCTCGACGTCGAGCGTTTCCTTGCTCCAGTCGCCGCCTACGTGGAACTGGGTGACGTTCGTCAGATCCACGTCGCCCGGCTTGTCAGGATTGTCCTTGTCTTCCTTCACGTTCGGATTCGAAAGGGCAGCAGAGCCCTTCGCCGTGACAATGGCAAATTCGGCTGCCGGTGCGGGCACCTGGAAAGTCCAGCGTCCGCTGTGTCCCTTGCTGTCCGAGATGATGATGTACATCCCCTTCCCGGTGTTCGCCGGATTCGCCTTGATCTTGAGCGCCGGCGAGTTGTTGGCGTAGGCAGAAAGATCCATCTTGAAGTTGACCCCTCCGCCGCCCGAGCACTTCACGCCCTTCAGGACGAGATTGCCGTTGGAGGCCGTCACTTTGTCCTGCCAGTCCACATAGGTGAAATCCAGCGTCTTGTCAAAATCATTGAGGACAAACGATTTTTGCGCCGCAGGCTTGTCATCGGCGGTCACGCCGCAGCTCAAGCAGGTGGATACGGTTATGGCCAGAGACAAAACCAGAGCCCGTCCTGAAAATAATTTCCTGATCATATGCTCTCCTCAATGATAAGTTTTTTGATCTTTCCCAGCAAGCATCCCACAAGCTAATGCAACCGGTTGCAGTTATCAAGCCGGAAAAATACAATTATTAAAAATAAAGTAAACTTCAAAACGGAAGAGAGCAGGGATTTTCAGAATTATGCCGCTTTAATGATCCGTCTTGGACGAATCACCTGGAGCGAGGTACTCCAAGGTCAGGCAAAACGCCTGACATAAAAAAAGAATAATGCTTATTTCAGCAGCGTCGAAAGCACCGAAAAATCCTTGTCTCCGAGTCCATTGGACATGCCTTCGTCATAGACTTTCTTGAGCTCCCTTAGCTGGGGCAGGCGGATATTGCCGGCGTCTTCGAGGGCAAGACGCAGATCCTTGTCCATGTGCTTGAGGGAGAACTGCGGGGCATAATCGTCCTTTTTGAGTTTTTCCTCCTTTAGGTCGCTGAGTCCGGAACGGGCGACATTGAGGTGCAGGGCCTCGAAAAACGTTTCATCGGATATGCCCTGCTTCCTGGCGAAATTAAGACTCTCGCTCAATCCTTCAAAAACCATGGCGATATTCATGTTCATCGCCAGCTTAAGCGCACTGGCAGATCCTGTTGGGCCGATGTGGATCCTATGGGCGGAAATGCGTTCAAGTATGGGATTGGCAGCTTCGATGTCGGACTTCTCCCCTCCAAGATAGAATACCGTCTTCCGCTGTTCGGCGGCAGGCTTGCTGCCAGTAAACGGCGCTTCAAGGAACCTCGCGCCGGTCATCTTCACCTGACGGGCGAACTCCAAGGTCCATTTCGTGGAAATTGTGCTGCTCTGGACAACTGTCTGTCCCTTCTCAAGGACGGGAAGTATCACGTCAAGCACCTGCTGGACAGCCGGCGGATCCGCCACCACGATGAAGATTATCTCGGATCCTTTAGCAGCTTTCGCCAAATCTGGCTCGAAGCCGGGAAAGTCCTTTTTCGTGCGGTTCCAAGCTTTGACTTCAATTCCGTCCTTCTGAAGGTTCTGCGCCCATATGGCTCCTATAATTCCCAATCCTATCATAGTAACTTTCATGTGTACCTCTTAAAATTCAGGATTTCATTACATGCCTTGCGTCATTAACTACAAGCTTATACAAATCAAATGGAATCTCGTTTGTAGTCAAGCCCGCAAGGGCTGTTCTATATTCTCGGTAAATTAGGCTTTTACAGCAGTTATCTTCTTGAACACGTCACGGAAAATCGGATCGCGCTGGATGCGCGTCACAACCCTCATCGGGTGACGGCCAGCCGACGGTCCCCAGGTGACATCATTGGTCAAGGTTGGAGTCGGAACTATCTGAGAAGACATCCATTTCGGCTCGATCAGCCAGCTTGTCGCGGAGATGTCCCAGATCACCTTCGACCAGGCATAAGGATCGTTTTTCCCGATATATCCTTCCACTATTTCAGCCAGATACGTTCCGATGGCGTTCTTGCCTTTGAGATACTGGTTCAGCTCCGCAACAGTGGTGTTCAGGTGGGACGCCACATTGCAGCAGGGTATCTGGACGAACGGGACTCCTGAAT
>CAZDNQ010000430.1:0-4545 GCA_964506605.1 uncultured Victivallis sp.
GTCGCTGAATTGAAAGTCATATTTATGAAATCCAATGTGACGTTTGCGCAGTTCTCGATATAGACGCCGCCGCCATTGACGGCCGTATTTCCAATTATAGTCGACTCAGTATTATATTGAGTGTTAGGAGTGATTACAGTTGCAATTAGGATGTTGCCGGCGTTGTTGAAAAGGCATATTCCTCCGCCGTTGCCTCCGGCGGAGTTTGCGCCCATGGCGCCAATGTCGCTCCACTCGTATTCAAGCACATTGATGGCTGTAGAATTTCCATTTGTCAGATAAAGACCGCCGCCGTCGTTAGTGGCGGTATTATTGTTCATGTCAACAGCGATGAACTTCATTGGGGCGGTTTGCTGGTAGTTTGAGAATATATAAACTCCGCCACCGTTTGTAGCGGAATTGCCACCCTGTGTGCCAAAGTCAGCATAAGACATATTTATATTGCCATTTGCACTATAAATACCACCGCCATTTCCAGCAGCAGTATTGCCAAAAAATTCAATTATGCCGGTTGTCGTGGTGAAACCGACAGTTTCCGCACCACTTGCAGTTAAGGTCCCTCCATTATAAAGACCGCCGCCATGTTCTCCGGCGGTATTTCCGTATACCCAGGTAAGAACAGTAATATTTGCAGTGCCAGCGTTAAAGATGCCTCCACCGGAGAAAGCAGATGAGTTAAAACAGACATCCATTGCAGCCGGACCGCCAACGTGTTCTGTTCTCAATATGCCGGCATTGTAGATTCCGCCACCATAATCGGCCATACTTGTTTCAACAGTGACACTGAGCAGATTCACGGAGCTTCTGTTGGAAATATAGAGCCCGCCGCCGTTTCCTGCGGCAAATGCAGCATCGGCTGCCGTTGTGAAACCGCCATCTATATAAAGATGGCTAAGCGTCACGCCAGTAAGATCCGCATACATCTGGGAGTCGACCAATACGGTACGGAAGTTTCCTCCGGCATCAAGGGTAGCGGCCTGGGTCGAGGCATTATGATTGGTTTTGCTTATGGGATCCTGCCATGCAGGGATGTGGATTGATCCATCAATAGAGATATTTGTCTTAATATTAAGTGTATCTGCGATTGTATAGTCAATGGCACCTAATACATCGATCTGGTATAAGTTGGAGGAAAGAAATACATGTCCGTCGTACCAGGGCTGGACGTCGGGGGTGGTGCTGCTGGCGCTGTGCAGGACTGTATAATCAGCAAAGACAATATTGTCTCCGTCAACGGATATCAATACTGCTTCACGAAGTGTGAGGTTGGTTATATTAACCTCGGCAGGATTGCTTACAGCGTAATCGTCAAGACGGCGGACGGTCAGCGTGTTGAGGTTGTGATTATAGTTCGTGATAACGAAATCGCAGGTTTGGATGGTGCCGGCGGAGTATTCGAGGCTCCAGTTGCCTGCAAGTCCGGTGATGTCGGTAGATGCGGCCACGTCGGCTCCGGTGACTGTAGCTATCTGGTTGACAAGATCCTTGCCGACCTGGTCCTTCGCGACGTTGCATCCGTAGATGTGTATGTCGCCGTCTGCAGAGATCGATTTGCCCCAGTCCGACAGCGCATCATGATGTGTGTTTATATAGTCCGCGTTGACAACATCATTTCCAAGGAAGAATCCACCAGTCGTGTAGTCGGCATCGGAAAAGATATGGATTGCGTCAACATCAGTGCGCCCATTGAGGTAGTCGCTTATGTCGTTGAAGGCGTTGTCCTTGCTAAGGTAGACAACTTCCACATCGCTGTCGAGCTGGTCGACGATGACGTCAGCATCATTGACTGATGCGTCTATGAAGGCGATTTCCGTGGGATCTTCGATGCGGTGGTCGAAGGAGTCAATTGCGCTGCGGTCGAAGTACTGGTCGATGAGATCTACTGATCCTGTGCCCTTGGCGACATATTCGAGCTCCCAGTCGCCGCCTGCGTCAGCATCACCGGTCACATCATTGCTTGCCGCGACCTGGTGGTCTGTGAGCTTGGCAATGGAGTCGACCAGGTGGCGGCCGTTTGCAGTGGACGCCAGATCAGACGCGAAAAGATTCACCTGTCCCTTTTCAGAGAGGAGGCCTTCAATTCCGTTCCAGAAGCTCTTCTCGGATGCGGAGGAGATGGTCTTGACGGATGTGTCGCCATCGGCGAAGATGTCAATTGCTCCGGTCTTGGTCGCCTTGTCCGTGACGAATCCGATGCTGTCGGCCTTTTCGCCGTTCAGGGCGTCGGTTATCTGCTGGAGGAGATCGGCGCTGGTGGTGGTCTTCGGATCGTATTTTACGACGATGGTGTCGGAATTTGCGCTCTGGAAGAGCTGGTCGGCGTTCTCAAGGGAGTCTGAAACTACGAGTACGTTCACGTGGGTGTCGGCCGTGGCGGAGGCGGACGGATCTATTGCGGCGGCGACAGGGGCGGTGTCGGCTGCGGCAGTATCTGTATTCTTGACGGCCGGGGCGGAATCCGGGTTCAGAATAGGGGACGGGTCTTGAGAGGCCTGGGCCTGGTCTGATGTATGGGTGGCGTCTGCCTGTGGCTGCGCCTGCTGCTGGGCCTGCTGGTCCTGTGTCTGCTGATCCTGCTGCGCCGCAGCAATGTCCGCCGCTGCAGCACCGTCGAATAGAATGCGTTCTTCAAGTTGGTACATTTGACACCCCGTATTTAAACTTTCCGCCGTAAAAAACAGATGGATTTATAACCGGTTAAATTATAAAATTAAAATAAACAGCTACTTATAAGCACTTTTTCACCTCCAAGTCAAGGGAAAAATATAAAATATCCAGGAATTTCCTGGAGTTTTCTGACAAAAAACAACAGGCCTTCCGGACTTTCCGCAAGGCATCCGTCCTTTATCATTCCAATACGGCTGCGGATGTGAAATATTAGGTGCAGGCCTGGGTATTAGTAAATAATAGTAATATTAAATTATTCAATGGACAATTTAAAAGCTCAGTTCGCGCTGGAGCACCTGGATTGTCTTCCTCGCGAAATTTCCCGCAACGGAGGAGTATTTTCCGAGGCTTGCGATGCCGGTGCGGCCTTCGGCGGGCGAACCGGACGGGAATTCTATTTCGATCTGGTAGTATGTGGACACAGGCTTGAAGAGCCCGTCCTCGCCTATGAATCCCGGTATCGGGCCTCCGAACACGTTCAGCAGCGGGGAAGGCGGCAGCGCAGCGGGCACGGGATTGATTCCGGTGACGCGTCCGGAGTAGGAGGCCAGCTCGTCGCTGAGAGATACCGACACCCGGTTTCCGATCCGGATGTGCTTCACATCGTCTTCGACCGCGAAGGCGAGGGCCTTCCTGGATCCGGGACGGTATACCTCGCCGACTATGTCTCCCTTTGCGAGCCATTTCCCATGTCTGAGATGCTGGTCGTACAGGGAGAATATTCCGTCGATCTGGCTTGTTGTCTGCATTAGTAGGGAGCGTCTTTCCGCCTCTGCCTGGGCTGTCCTGCTGTATTCCAGGGATTCCTTGCGGACATCGATCTGGGGGAGCTGCTCTTTGTCGGTCTGCGCCTGATCAAGCTGCAGCCTGGCCAATTCAGTGTCGATCTTCGTCTCCTCCCTCCTTATTTCCAGGAGCGGATCCATCTGGGTCATGATGAGATCCCCCTTCCTGACGGATGATCCGTCCGCGAGGGGGAGTCCTTCCAGGTAGCCGTTGATGGGTGCATAGACCATGGCCGAATCAACCGGCTTGATCTCGCAGGGGAGGCAGATCCTCCATGGGAGCGGTATCAGCAGCAGGAGGGCGATGAATGAGACACCGACCAGGGAGATCGCCAGCTTCCGCCTGTTAAAGCTCTTCCAGTTCTTCACGAAAAACTTCCCTTCTTCTATAGTAGGTTTCACCAGCAGCAGCCATACTTCAAGGAAAAGCAGTACTATACCTACCGCCTTGGTGAAATTAAAGTAGACAATGAGAATAATGGAGGTGTAGAGGAATATGCGGTAGAGGAAAGAGCATATGCTGTAGGACACGAGGAGCAACCTCTTCCATCCTGTAGAAGGATCCGGGGGCACTGGCATGCCGAAAAGGTTCCTCCTCCAGATCCCGCGCACCAGTTCAACGCCACGTTTCTGCAGGTTGTCGATGTTCAGCAGATCCATCAGCATGTAATATCCGTCGTAGCGGATGAACGGGTTGCCGTTCACCATGACGGTGTTTATGATGCTGACTGTGAAGATGTAATATGCGATTGTGTTCGCCGGGCCGGTGCTGGTGTTCGCCCATACCAGGGCCGCGAATCCTCCAATTATGATTTCGCTGAATATGCCTGCGCCGTCAATGAGGAACCTCTTCCATCTCTCGGGGATCCTCCATGAGTCAGTAATGTCCGTGTAGAAGCGCGGGAAGAACACTATGAAGGCGACGCCCATCCTGCGGACCCTGCACCCGAAGTAGCGCGCCGTGTATGCATGCGCGAATTCATGTATGACCTTGATGAGCACAATTGCTAGTGAGTAGCGCAGGAGCCCCTTCATGGAGATCGACGCCAGGGAAGCGTCGGCGAACTTGTGGAAGTTCAGCACCAGGCAGAGG
>CAZDNQ010000431.1:0-4544 GCA_964506605.1 uncultured Victivallis sp.
GAGCGATCAACTACCGCAAATTTGGACAGACATCTATCAAATACTCCATGTTTAATGTAATAAAACCAATCAGATGCAATGACATTGCTGCGCTCTCGGTAAATCTTTCCAAGGAAATAGACAGAATTTCTGAGACCTGGGATAACGCACATAAATTCCGTCTGCACGGCATGAACAAGAAGTTTGTTAAACATCTTCTTTCTCGTATATCCAGCTATCTTGATTGCCTTATTGGCAAGGATAGTAATTATGTCACCTATCATCACCCAAACGGGAAACAATTCGAGATTGAACACATTTGGGCTGACAAGTTCGAAGAGCACAGGGATGAATTCGACCAGGAAGGTGATTTCCAGAATTGGAGAAACTCAATAGGTTCACTTATACTTCTACCCGAAGGAACTAACCAATCCTATAATAGCGATAGATATGAGGATAAGATTGAACATTACTTGAAGGAAAACACCTATGCCCAGACATTGAATCCTGTCTATTACATGAAGAATCCTAATTTCTTAAAATCGGAAGCCATTCGTTGCTTGTCTTTCAAGGCACATCCTCACTTTAAAAAGGATGATATTAAGTATCGACAGATGCTTGTTGAGAGAATTTGTGAAAATCTATGGTCTGTTGATTACTTTAAATGAGATGCATCACAGACAGATCGTGCAAATGAGCCTGCAGTATGGATTGTCCCCCCACTCATTCGTTGACTTCTCACCTTTCATCAGCTTTATGTATTATGCCTTGCCATGCGGTGTCGTTTCGTCCTTGCGGAGTCGTTAGCATTTAACATATTGAATAGAAATACTATCCGACATAATTAGCACCAGAAATATGCCTTAGGCACAGAAAACAGGCCTGAAAAATGCGTTTAAGCCTCAGTTTTCTCATCGTACAGTGCAAGGCTGCCCAGACGGGCGATCTCCTTGCCGGGGACGGTGCTCATATAGCGCGGGCTCGGAATGATGCCAACCCTGCCAATGTTCAGACGGTTGGCGGAGGACGGTTAACAGACTTTTTCTTGCGCGGATTCGACATGCTCACCACAGACAGCGGTGCGGAGGCGCAGGGGAAGACTTAGAAGCCCGCAGAATTTCCCATGAATCTCCTTTCCAACAAAATCTCATCTCGAAATCCTTGAAATTCCAAAACACTGATGTATTGTTATACAGAACAATCGTATTGTAAAAGAGAACAACCATGAACGTGCTTTCTGAAATACTCTCATCAAGGGGCCGGGCGGAAATCTTCAGGATGCTTTTCGGGGTGTCCGACAAGCCCCTGCACCTGCGCGCAATCCAGAGGAGGTCCGGCCTGACCATCGCCCCTGTCCAGCAGGAAATGAGAAAGCTCACCAGGATGGAGCTTGTCACAAGGCGCAAGGACGGAAACCGCGTCTATTACCAGGCAAACAAGAGCAATCCCATATACGAGGACCTTCACAGGATCGTCCTCAAGACCTACGGCCTTGCCGATATCCTAAGAGGCTGCCTGGGCAGAATTGATGTCAAGATCGCCTTTGTGTTCGGCTCGTTCGCGAGAAACGAGGAGAAGGCTGAAAGCGATATAGATCTCATCCTGATAGGAAACGTCGGGCTCAGGGAGATTTCTTCAAGGTTGTCAGATGCTTCACAGGTCCTGGGCAGGGAGATAAACCCGCATGTCATGACGGAAGAAGAATACAGGAAACGTTCGAAGCAGAATGATCCGTTCATAAGACGCATATCCGCGTCAGAGAAGATTTTCATAACAGGAGATGCCGATGAGCTTGAAAGACTGGTTGGATAACGGATGGCTCCGCCCACACAAATGTAGCAGGGAGGACATCCAGAACCTGTTTGAAATAGTTGACCGCGACCTAGCCGATGCTGAAAGCGGAATATCTCCCGACTGGAGGTTCGGAATCGCCTACAACGCCGCACTGAAACTATGCACCATTCTCCTTTATGCCGAAGGATACCGTCCGGAAAAGAATCTGCAGCATTACAGGACGATACAGGCAATGCCTCAGATCCTCGGCAAGGAGAGGAAAAATGATGCCGATTATCTTGAGGCGTGCCGGACAAAAAGGAATACCGTTGAATATGACTATGTCGGCGGGGCATCTGAATCCGACGCCGATGAGCTTATAAGGTTTGTCCGGGAATTCAAAGCCGACGTTTCAAGCTGGTTGAAGAAGACCCATCCTGGATTAGGTTAATCTGGTGTCGTTAGCATTTAACATATTGAATAGAAACACTAACCGACATATTTTGCACCTAGAACATGCCTTAGGCGCAGAAAACAGACCTGAAAAATCCGTTTAATCCTCAGTTTTCTCATCATACAGCGCGAGGCTGCCCAGGCGGGCGATCTCCTTGCCGGGGACGGTGCTCATGTAGCGCGGACTCGGAATGATGCCAACCCTGCCAATGTCCAGACGGTCGGCGTCCCAGCATGTCCCGATAGTAGGATCATCGCTGAATCTCCCAGTCGTATGGCGACGGCAGGCTTCGGCCAGGAGTTCAAGCTTCGGGTCCGCGAGAGTGAAGAAGCTCCCCTGCATCGACTCCACAAGCTTCGCGGCACGCTTCCCGTGAGCCAGGTCGGAACCGTCGTCCCACCGGCAGGCGTCATGGAGATACGCGAACAGCGTTATCACCTCCGGATCGGCTCCGGTCTTCCTGGCGATGACCATGGCGTTGCGATGGACCCTGGTCCAGTGGTCCGGACCGTGCACGGAATGGGGTCCGAGGGAGAACTGCCTCATTGCATGCACTTTCACGGCCTGTATGTCGATGTCTTTCATGGGATAACAATAATATTGAAGTGCCTGTGAATCAAACATTGGAGCAGACTTGGGGAATTTACCCGCGTGTAGGCGTGTCGGAGTAAGGGCGTGTCGGCGTGATGGAGATGCGCAAAGAGTTTTAGCCACAGACTCACACAGACTTTACGCAGACTGGAAAAATACAGATTCACCAAGGTGGGATATAGCCTCGAGATTACCTCCAGATTTCAGATAGCCACTAAGTTAAGACTTTTTAACCACAGAACATTTATCTGCCTCTGGCAGACACAGATTACACAGAAGAAGTCCGCCCAAAAACATAGGATATGAAGACAGATAAACCACTAATCCACGCTAATCTTGCACTAAATGGGAACGAAGATAAAAAAACTTGCCGGGAGATTGCCTCCTTTTCAGAGACAATATCCCGGCAAAATCCTATTAGTGGGAGATAAGTGGAGATTAGTGGTTTGTGTCTTATTTTCGTGTCATTCGTGTGTTTCGTGGTTGTCCTGCGTCATGCCACAGGCTCACGCACTCCTCCGTCCTCCAATTGAAACCAATTTTCAAACGGGATTAGGGTTCAACGGGATCTCAGCCGCTCTTGCCCATCTCGGTCATAATAGTGATCATCGGCATGAAGAGGGCTATGACGATTGTTCCGACAACTATTGCCAGTGCAACGATCATCAGGGGTTCGAGCATCGAGGTGAACGCATCGACCGCGTTGTCAACGTCCTCGTCATAGGTGTCGGCTATCTTCTCGAGCATGTCCGGCAGTTTCCCTGACTGCTCGCCCACCTGGATCATGCTGACGACCATCTTTGGAAAGATATTGGTCGCCGCGAGGGGTCTTGCGATAGTTTCGCCTTCCTTTACGGCGTCATGGACTTTCTGGACCGCCGCTGAGACAACTTCGCTGCCCGAGGTCTCCTTCACGATTTGCAGGGCGTTGAGCACCGGCACCCCTGACGACATCAGCGTGCCGAGGGTCCTCGCGAACCTGGATATTGCCGACTTTGAGACGATTGGGCCGAAGAGGGGCATGCGGTATTTCAGCCAGTCGAACAGGAACTTCCCCTTTGGGAGCCTGCTTGCCAGTTTATATGCCGCGAAGAGCAGGGCTATGATGGCTGCTGTCGCCAAAAAGTGGTCCTTCATCACATTGCTGATCGCGATCACGGTACGGGTGAGCCCAGGCAGCGGCTTATTCCCGAGAAGCTCGGAAAACATGCTTTCGAACCTTGGGATTATGAAGATCATCAGCCCCGAGGTGATGATCATGGCTATGGAAAGCACGACGATGGGATACACCATGGCCGATTTGATCTTCGAGGTCAGCCGGGCGGCCTTTTCGAGGAACTCCGCCAGGCGGTTCAGTATCTTCTCCATTGCGCCCGATGCCTCGCCCGCCCTGATCATGTTGATGTACAGCTTGTCGAAGGAATTCGGATTCTGCGACAGGGCCTCTGAAAAGGTCGAACCTTCCTCTATGTGTCTGGCGGAATCCCCGAGGATCCTCCTTTCAACCTTGCTTGTAGACTGATCCTCGAGGATGCGCAGGGACTGCACCAGCGGCAGCCCGGCATCAAGGAGTATTGACAGCTGCCTGGTGAAGACCATCAGGTCCTTGCGCTTCAGCCCGGGCCTGCCGAAAGATAAATTCACTCCCGCGTACATCGAACCGCTCGATGCGCCCTTCAGCTCCGGCCTGGCAGGCTTGGCTGTCTTATTCGAAGAGTCCTCCCTTAGGTCCGTCAGGAACAATCCC
>CAZDNQ010000432.1:0-4535 GCA_964506605.1 uncultured Victivallis sp.
CAGGCTGTTCACATGCGCATAGGGCACGATCATGAGATGCCCTGAATTATATGGATACCTGTTGAGTATTGCGAACACGTATCTGCCCTTTGCGATGACCAGTTCCTCCTCCATCGGGTGGAAACGGCCCTTTTCGCTGCAAAGGAAGCAGCGTCTTGATTTGGGCGAGGTTATGAATTCAATCCTCCACGGCGCCCATAGCGGTCTCTTGTCTCCAGAAGCCTTTTTCACCTGCCACTCCCTCTGTTTAAATTCAGGAAAAACCGTATTTTCATCAAATACGTTTTTTCCTCTTGCATAATCTGCTGCATGTATTATATTCCGCACCTTGTCAATCAGAAAAACATAATATAATTCATAAAACTGGAGTTTCTTCTTATGAAAAAGAAAATACATCCTGAATACGGTGCGTCAAAGATCATCTGCGCATGCGGCGAAGTCTGGGAAACCAAGGCGACCCGCAAGGAAATCAAGGTCGGCATCTGCGCTAAATGCCATCCGTTCTTCACCGGAAAACAGAAGCTCGTAGACACCGCCGGACGTATCGAGAGGTTCAAGCGCCGCTACGGTGCAAAATCCGAGAAGGCAGAGAAGACCGAGGAGAAGGCCCAGTAGTTGCATCAACAAGACCGTCTTTCCATCCGCGCGTCCCGCCGATGAAAGACGGTTTTTTATTTTCAGGGATGCCTTCATCCCTGAAAACAAGAAATTAAGGCCCCCTTCATATGACGCCATCTGAAATAGCACCGCATATTGAAAAGCTGAGGAAGCGCCTTGAGGAACTAAAGGCCAAACTCGCGGATCCGGCCATATATACCCGACAGGACGAATGCAGGAAGACATCCCGCGAACACCAGCGCCTGGAGGAATTCTTCAAGAACTTCGAGAAATGGACCTCCTCCATCTCCCAGCTTGAACAGAACAGGAAGATGCTCTCATCTGAAAAGGACGAGGAGCTCAAGACCCTGATCTCCGCAGACATCGCCGCGCTGGAGCAGGAGACGCCTCTGCTCGAAAAGAAGATCCAGCTCGCGCTTATCCCGCAGGATCCGAACGACTCCAAGAACATAATAATCGAGATCAGGCCAGCGGCCGGCGGCGAGGAGGCCGCGCTGTTCGCCTCCGAGCTCGCACGCATGTACCAGCGCTACGCCGAGGCGAAGGGATGGAAGTATGAGCTTCTGGATCTATCCTCGAGCGGGATGGGCGGCATAAAGGAAATCGTGTTCTCACTCGACGGCGACAACGTCTATTCCAGGATCAAATACGAGGGCGGAGTACACCGCGTCCAGCGTGTCCCGGCGACGGAGGCAAGCGGCAGGATACACACGTCAACTGTAGCTGTATCCGTCCTCCCTGAGATCGAGGAGCTTGAAGTGGAACTCAGGCCCCAGGACCTCAAGTTCGACGTCTTCAGGGCTTCGGGCAACGGTGGACAGAGCGTGAACACGACCGACTCCGCGGTCAGGGCCACGCATATCCCGACCGGCATAAGCGTTGCAAGCCAGCAGGAGAAATCACAGCACAAGAACAAGGCTATAGCGCTCAGGATCCTCAGGGCGAAGATCTACGAGATACAGAAGTCCGCCGAAGACGCGAAGAACGCCGAGGCGAAGCGCTCACAGGTCGGCACTGGCGACAGGAGCGAGAAGATAAGGACATACAACTTCCACCAGAACAGGGTCACCGACCACAGGTTCGGGCTGACCGTCCACGACATCCCGGGAATACTCGACGGCGAACTAGACAAGCTCCTGGACCAGATCGTCCTCCTCGACTGCGAACGGAAGCTGAAGGCGCTCTAGTCCAGGGCGTCTCAGAAATTTCAAAATATAACAGGGGAACGCCTCCCCGTCACCTTTCCAGCTGCTCATCGAGCCAGTCGAGGACTATCAGGTCACGGAAGCCTGAGGCCTTCGGCTCACAGTGGAGATTGGCACCGCTTTCGGCGGTGAAGTTTACGATCTGCCTGCCAGGATTGCTGAAAAGCTTGTCGAAGAGCTGCTTCTGCTGCCCGGGGAAGAAGGTCTCGTTTTCAGGATTTGTGATAAGGATCGGGCATGTGATGGCCGAAATCACATCGTCCGTGAGGACGTATTGTTCGACGGCCTTGAAGCAATCGTAATAGTCGGAAATGCCATATGGCCGCATCCGCGCCTGCATGGGGATCTTAAATTCGTCCGGCCAGGCGGCTATTTCAGCGTTGAACTGGACCTTCTCTCCCGCGTCAAGCAAATCGAGAAGCCCCGGCACCTTTGATATTGAATCGCGCCAGGTCTTGCTGATCGTCCATGCGCCAGGATCTGCGATTGTCACGGCGATCCGCTTTTCAAAGGCTGCGGCCCGGGGCACCCAGAAACCTCCCTGGCTCATGCCCATCAGCACGATCTTCTTCCTGTCCAGATACCTGACATGGCGTATGGCAAAGTCCACAACCGGCGTGATCACCTTCTCCCAGTCGGGGCGGAAATAGAGGTTCTGGAGCCAGAGGGAAGCCCCCTGCCCCGGACCGTCGAACGCCAGGCAGGTATAGTCGCGGGCCAGCGCGCCTGAAGCGGTGCACCACATGTCGAGGATGGAACCGTCGCTGCCGTTGTTGAGGATTATCAGAGGCCTGCGAGACCAGCGTTTTTCGCTGCGGAAATAATATCCCCGCAGAGTCGTCCCCTCGTATGGGATTAAGACCGGAACCACGTAGGGCGCGAAGAGCTTCATCGCATTTTCGAAACAGTTGCGCGAACTCTGCCAGGTTGAAAGCATGCGTGACGGATCATTGGAAAGATCAAGGAAATACGTGGAGCTGTAATAGTAGTTGGAGGCCCAGAGGAATGCCTCGCGCGCACTGACCTCATGTCCAACGGCAAGCGAATCTTTGGCAAGTTCCTCGGCCTCGACACCTGCATTGTAGAAAGCCTGGTAGGCACTTTCGTAATTGCCATCCTCAATCTGGCTTGCAACATAAAGCAGCTTGCCAAGATCCGCGGATTTCTGGTAGCATTTACCCAACGCGACCAGGAACATGAACTCAAACGTCGGGTTGGTGAAAAACTTGCTGTTTCCAACAGCACCGCCGAGTTCCGGGATACCGGGAGCGGCTGATGCTTTATTTCCAACAGACATCGAAGCAGCCTGAAGAGCCAAAAGGCCCAGCGCCCCGCGGCTCAAGAAATCACGGCGGTTCATTATATGTATCTCCGTTTACAGATTATAAGGCCGACATTAGTTTTTACTTATCGGAACGGGAGCTTTTGCGAACTCGCAACCAATTATCAATTAGGATATTACGAAATGTCAAATTCTTAAAATATATTCCTGCAGGCATTTTTCAAGTTATATACTCCTGCCAAGAATAGTCTCCATCGGCAATGCGCCATATATGCTACGCTTCCAAACTATGGTCCGTTGAAGCGGCTTCAGCCATGATTCGGATATCCTGTGAACATTGCAAGAGGAGGATAGCATCTTGAAAATCCCGCAATCCTGTCTAAATTCCCTCCCCACAAACATTAAATAATACCAAGGGAAGAAAAATGTCATCTGAAAATATAAATTCGCCCTCGAATTTCATACATGAGATAATCGACGGGGACCTCAAGGATGGAAAGAACAGCGGACGTGTCAACACGCGCTTTCCTCCGGAGCCGAACGGATACCTCCACATCGGACACGCAAAATCAATATGCCTCAACTTCGGCACCGCCATCAAGTACAATGGCATATGCAACCTGCGCCTGGACGACACCAATCCCAGCAAGGAGGACATCGAATACGTCGACTCAATCAAGGAAGATGTCAGATGGCTCGGATTCTCCTGGGATGACCGCGAATACTACGCTTCCGACTATTTTGAACAGCTTTACGGATATGCGATCGAGCTTATAAAGAAAGGCAAGGCATATGTCTGCGACCTCAGCGCCGAAGAGGTAAAGGGATTCAGGGGCAGCCTGACCGAGGCCGGCAAGGAAAGCCCTTTCAGGAACCGTACACCCGAGGAGAATCTTGATCTTTTCCAGAGGATGCGCGCCGGGGAATTCGCGGACGGCTCAAGGATACTCCGCGCAAAAATTGACATGAATTCGCCGAACATCCATATGCGCGATCCGGTCATCTACAGGATATTGAGGTCCACGCACCACCGCACCGGCGACAAATGGTGCGTATATCCGATGTACGATTTCGCGCACTGCATCTCAGACGCCATAGAAGGCATCACGCACTCGATATGCACACTTGAGTTTGAAATACACCGTCCGCTCTACGACTGGATCCTCGATCAGATTTCCGTACCCTGCCATCCCCGGCAGATCGAGTTCGCAAGGCTCAACCTCGGATATACGGTAATGAGCAAGCGCAAGCTCCTCCAGCTTGTCCAGGAGAAGCTTGTCAGCGGCTGGGACGACCCCCGCATGCCGACCATCGCCGGAATGCGCAGGAGAGGCTATACACCAGAGGCGATCAGGAGCTTCTGCGAGACCATCGGCGTGACAAAATTCAACAGCCTCACCGACATGGCGCTTCTCGAGCACTGCGTCAGG
>CAZDNQ010000433.1:0-4529 GCA_964506605.1 uncultured Victivallis sp.
TGTAGATCCCGGATGGCAGAAAGACCTTGATACCCACCCGCTTGAGAGTGCAATTAAAGATCATCTTCCATATCTCAGGAATATTTTCCATCGCCCCATCCGGCACTTGAAGATTGACTCAGAAACGGTTTTGACATCCAAAGCTCGCAGGCTGGCGAAGAGAGCACCGGACTACCTTGCCGCCCACCCAGAAGATTGGGATGGGCGGACAGTCCTAGGGGTAAAGCCAAAACGTGTGCTGGCAAAGGTCAGGCAGGAACAGTGGGATATTTATGAGAATCGTTTGGCTGTGCGACTCCTTGATAACTTGTGTCTTTTCCTTGCAAGAAGAATAAGAAGGCTCCGTGATATACGGCAAATGCTAACGGATGTGAATAATTTTGAAGATAAAGTTAAAGGTTCGATTTGGTTGCGAACGAGAATTTCCGAACTGTGGGCGAAAGCTGCTCAGTCTCCGGGGTATTTAAAAGCTGCTGAAGGAAAAATTAATGTACTAACCCGCCTACGAGCCCAGCTGCTATGCCTTAAGGATACGCAATTATACGATCAAGTTCCGCGTCTGGCAAAGATACGTGGATCGCTTAGGATGACAAACATTCTGCGTAATGATGCTAATTACAGATATCTTGCAAAGCTTTGGCATGAATGGCTGGATTCTGGTGAAGAACGTGAAGAAACACAAGAAGAATATCACAATAAAATGATTTCTCTTCATGAAAGGCATGCAAATATAACGGCACTACTGCTTGCCCACGCTTTGAACCAACTCGGATTCAACCAGGTGCTAGAAGACGCGGATATATTACAGCCTGGAGCTGAAGTCACTGTTTGCATGCCTGCTTCACCACAAAATGATATTAAAGTCATATCAGCCCAAGATGGGAGCAAAATAATTACTCTGCTTTATAAAAAGCACCCTATACTGCGGATTGTGCCTGTCTTTTTTGGATTTCTTGATATTCTTAACGACAAAACTGCAAAAGAGAGCCATCCAGATTTACTTTATCCTTCTCGACAGGAAAAGAATCCATGTATAATTGTTTTCCCGGGCAGTCCATCGCAATATAGATCCACATTATCTGATAGTGTACAGCAGCGATTCCTGTTCGATGTTAAGAAACTGCCGAAGAACGGTAATTTTATTCAGACAATCCCTGTTTCTCCATATGACATTTCGAGTGTTGAAAGGCTTGCACGGTGTATACGCTGGTGTATCTGGTCTCGCAAATACATGAATTATCATACTCTCGCTTTACATCATTCGTATAATGATATCATTTCTAAATACGGTCTTAAAGAAAATGCAGATCGCGCATTTAGATCTCATGAAAAGGATATGCATATTGAAAAGCTCGATTCAGCCGATGATTTTCAACAGAAACTAGAGACATTTAAAAATAACGTCCAGATTGAGATTGCCAGCAAGGAAGCCCACCTCGAACGCCATCCACATGAAAAGGGGGCGAGTCATATTAGAGCTGAAGTGCTTGAATTAAAACAGAAACTAAAGACATTGACTGACGCAATTAATTCATTGTTGCAAGCCATTGCCAATACAAGGTCTCTTTGTATATGTCCGGTCTGTAACAATCATAATTTGGAAGCAAAGCACCTTCAGTTACGCATAAATGACACATTTGAGATGTCTTGTATAGGATGCAAGTCGAAATGGGGATTAGGAATTTGCGGTAAATGCCACTCAAAGTATCCGTATATATCAATCGATGGACTGGAGAAATACCTACGAGATAACAGAGTTTCAGGCTGGGAAGAAATGTCTTTAGGTCAGGATATGCTTGCAAAACCCATACGTCGCAATGGCGATATATCATTTTTATGCCCATGGTGCGGCGAAGATTGATTGTTTTCCTCTCCGCCAGTTCCGATTCTTTGTTTTAGATCCCATTCCCTTATCCCTAAGAATCCCGACAGTCTCTTGTAATAGAAGGCCCAGGTTTGGGAATATTATTTTGCCTAACTCAAGATAAAATGCCCCCCTTTTTTTCGTACTTGTGAAACTGTTCTAAATACCGCCTCCAAAACTGTTATAACATATGTAGGGATTTCCATCCCTGCATGAAACTTAACAATCTGGCAAAAGGAGGTTTTCATGTTCAGCATTGGAAGAGAAGTATTGATGAAGGCACTGTCCGGGATCGGCAAAGTCGTGCATGGCAAGATCAATCTTCCCATACTCGGATTCGTCAGGCTCAGGAATGAAGGTGGCAGGACAACTGTCTCCGCAACTAATCTTGATGAGCATATCGAGTATAGCTTTGATAATGCCCAGCATCCAGACAATGAAGACCTGCTTATCGGATTTGCGGAACTGAAACAATTCCTGAAAGGCGATTCCAAGTCTGGAGACGTAGTATTTGAACGAGTCCATAGTGACATGGTCAAGATCGCAGCAGTCATAGGCGGACAGAAGATTGAACGGCTGTTCAAGACCGGGAACTCGGAAGAATGGCCTGTCTGGCCAGAAACGCCCAAGGATTTCCAATCCGTGAAGGCTGAGTTCTTCGAGTTTATCCACAAGGCATTTCCATCGGCATCAAAACAGGATTCCCGGCGTGTAATCATGTCCGTGTGCCTGGATGACAGCTCTGTGATTGCCACCAACGGCTCGGAGCTGGTCGTATTCCCGTGCGAAGTACCGGAGGGCTTAAAGGCTCTGGTTCCACCTACAAAGATTATGGCGGACGGCTTCTTCAGCGAGAATGCCCGGATAGCGGTCAAGATGACTGCAGACAAGGATCCAAGTCCTGAACGGTTCCATGTCATATGTGGCCCTTGGAACTATTCCGTGCGCTGCAATTGCGGCTCGTATCCCAGCTATAAGCAGGTCATTCCGCCCATTGAGAAACTGACACATTCGGCGACCTTCAGCATGGAAGGGCTTGATGCATTGTGCAAGGCTCTTCCGTGCCTCGAAGGTTCGAAGGATGATCCTGTGACGGTTTTGCAGGCGGGCAAAAACGGACTGCACCTGTTCTCGCAGAACTTTACCGCACCCTATGCCATCAGGGCCGACGGTGAATACAAGGGCAAAGGCGAGCAGTTCGTTGCGGTCTCACGGGCTAAGCTGCTCAGGGCATTCAGGCTGGAGTTCAACCGCCTGATGTTTGAAGATGAATATGGCCCGGTCATGGCCGTGGGAAATGGTCCGGGATTCATGGTGTTCATGCCATGCCGGACACAGGTTCCAAAGGAGAAGCTTTTAGAGTATCTGAAAGACAAATATCAAAACAAGGAGGACAAAATGAAGAGGACGAAACAGAATGACGAGGCAGCGGGACAGGTTCCTGCACAGAGTGAAAATTCGGTCACGCAGACGGCGCAACCTGCTGCTGCGGTTCCCTCAACTGAACCTGCGAAGGAGCAGAAACAGGGGCTGACCATGGTCGGTGCCGAAGCAGATCCTTTCGAGGACCTGGTCAAGGCCTCGGAGGAGACAAAGATGAAGATAAGGGATGCATTCGAGTCCATTGCCGGATTCCAGAGGAAGATTCGGGACGCCCAGAAGGCCATCAAGGCTAGAGAGAAGAGTTACAGGAGTACTCGGGAGCTAGTGGAGAAATTCCGCGCAGTGTCCAACTTCTAAACCACCAGATTCTCCATCAGGGCTCAGGGCCCGCATGGCTGACATGAACGTTGGCTGTGCGGGCCCTTTTTGTTTCAAACCAATAAACATAAAGGAAAGACAATATGAACTTTTATGAAGTGATTCTTGGCGTCATCAGCCAAGGCAGGGAGATTGGCAGGGTCTGCGTCCTCGTTGCGGCGGCAAGCCCGTTCACGGCAGCTGTGCAGGCGGAACAGGTCACAGACAAGGAATACGGCAGCGAAACCTACAGCCATGTGGTGAAGGTAAACGAGATCTCTGAGGACGAGTTCCACTGCCTGAACGTGGCTTAAGGGACGAAGTCCCTGTAACTGGCCGGCTTTCCATTTCATGTAAACCGGTAAAAACAAGAAAGGAAAATATCAATGTTGAAGCTCAATACATCGTTTTCAAGAAAGGTCCAGGGCGAGAGCCAGTTCACGTCCAGGGGATATCTGGCAAGCGTGGAGCTCGAATTGCCGGACGGCCTGACGCAGGAACAGATAAAGTCGAGGATACGGGACGCCTTCGGCCTTGTGAAGACATCGGTCGAGGACGAGATCTCGAAGGACGGCAACGGGAATCCAAAAGCCAGCATGGAGTTTGCGTCATCGGCTCCCGAGAGGAAGGAGCGCGTACTGGCCAGCACCAAGCAGGTGAAGTACCTGAGCGACCTCGCCAGGGAGAAGGGAATGAAGGCGGAGTCGCTGGCTATGCAGAGGTTCGGAGTCGGTGTCTTCGAACTGAGCAAGAAGGAGTGCAGCGACCTTATCGACGAACTCGGTGGCAAAAGGAAGGCCGCATGAAACCAATGTCACCATGGAGGCTGGAGGAATACAGGCAGCGGCCGCACTGGTCGTTCTCGCAGCTGAACACGTTCATAAGCATTTGCTCGCTGCGCTACGCCTTCCAGCACGTCTTCAAG
>CAZDNQ010000434.1:0-4518 GCA_964506605.1 uncultured Victivallis sp.
AGAATTTCAGCATCCAGGATGTCGAGCTTCCGGAACCTTCAAATGACCAGATCGCGATAAAGACGGTCTATTCCGGTGTGAGCATCGGAACTGAATTCGCGCTGATAAGGAACAAGATCTCCTGGGGCCCCTACCCTCTCTGTACAGGATACATGGGAACCGGCATGGTTGAAAAGGTCGGCTCGGAAATCAAGAACTTCAAGAAAGGCGACAAGGTCTATTTCCGCGCGAACGCCGCAATGAAGCTCGCCGACGGCAAGAACGTATCCTGCGTAAGCGGAACTCACTGCTCTCATATTGTCATCGCCCCAAACACGAACCACGGCGCATACCTGATGCCTGAAGGCGCACCGATGGAGGAGGCGTCGATGTTCGTCCTGCCCGCGGTCAGCCTCTACGGCGTAGACATGGCAAGTCCGAAGATGGGTCAGACTGTAGTTGTATATGGCTGCGGACTCATCGGACTGGGCGTAATCGCCGCTTGTTCCCACCGCGGATGCGTGGTCATCGCTGCCGACATAAATCCGAAACAGCTTGAAAAGGCGAAAGAGTTCGGAGCGGACTACATAATAGACGCTGGAAAACAGAACGTTAAGGATGAAGTGAAAAAGATTGTCCCGGAAGGCGCGGACGCGGTTTTCGAAAGCACCGGCATTCCGGCATGTGTCAATCCGACCCTCGAACTCTGCAAGACCCACGGCTCATACATATGGCAGGGCAATTACGGGAGCGCTCCAGTTAATTTCAATTTCATGGCCGCGCACGTAAGAAGGCTCAGGATGTTCTTCCCGTGCGACGACGGATGGCAGCCATGCCGCAGGGCTGTAATCAAGAACATGGCGACCGGCATCCTCCCATGGAGCAAGGCTATCACGCACAGAATATCTTTCAAAGACGCCCCTGCGACTTTCGAGAAGATCAACAAGGGCGACAAGGATATCATGGGAGTTACGATAAGATGGGAGTAGGAAAAGTCGTCGGTCGTAGGTCTCCAGTATCAAGTTTCGAGTTTCCAGTTTCAATCTTAAAAAGGAATTCATAAATGAAGGCAGCAGTTGTTGAAAGCATAGGGAGATTATCGGTGATGGACGTACCGGTTCCGGAGCCGAAGGAATATGAGGCTCTCTGTGAAATACTTTACGGCTCGACATGCAGCGGTACGGACAACCACCTGCTCGAGGGGCGTCTTCCGTTCAAGGTGAACTATCCGACAATCATCGGGCACGAAAGCATCGGACGCGTCATGAAACTCGGGAGCAAGGTGCGGAACTACAAGATCGGCGATCTGGTCACAAGGGTCGGTGCGCCCGGGGGACTCAAGCCAGGACTTTCCTCAAACTGGGGCGGATTTGCAGAGCTGGGAATCGCGGTCGACCACAGGGCGATGAAGGACGACGGAATTGAACAGTCAAAATGGGGATACCAGAGAATCAACCAGGTTCTCCCTTCAGACATCGATGTCCGTGCCGCCACATTGATAATAACCTGGCGCGAAACGTTCAGCTACATCAGCAGGATGGGAGCTGGAAAAGGCGACCGCGTCCTAATCATGGGATCCGGCGGAAACGGGCTCGCATTCGCATCACACGCGAGAAACCTTGGCGCATCAATTGTTGTCGTCGCTGGAAATCCTGAAAGGAAAGAGACTGCGCTGAAGGCCGGAGCCACTCATTACGTGGACTACAAGGAAAGCGATCTCGCAGGAGCAATCAGGAATGCCGGAGTTGCGCAGGTCGATAAAATCATCGATTCAGTTGGCAAAAAGGGGCAGGCCGACCGCATGCTTCCACTGCTCAAGACTGGAGGCAGTTTCGGAGTCTATGGCGTCGATGAACTGAAGAGCTACACGCTCAACCCGATGGGCGGACAAGGCTCATTCACGATCTTCAACGGCGGATATGAGGAAAGCGAAGCTCACGACTCAGTACTCAAATTCATGAAGGAAGGAAAGCTGGACGCCTCTGTCTGGCTCGATTTCAACAAGATCTTCACACTTGACCAGATCGCCGACGCGCTGAAGGCCGTCCGCGAACGCAGATACGTGAAGGCGCTGGTGAAGATCAAATAGTCGGATATCTTATCTGCGGCAGGCACGCATAAACGGGGAGCGGCAAAATGAAAAGGCCATTCACGCTGATTGAGCTGCTGGTGGTAATTGCGATAATCGCAATTCTCGCGGCCATGCTGCTGCCAGCCCTGAAGAATGCCAGGGATGTGGCCCAGTCCACCGTCTGCCAGGGCAATCTCAAGCAGCTCGGAATAGGGATACAGTCTTATTCCGTCGACTACAACGGGCTTCTTCCCACCGGACACGACAACGGGGCCGGACAAGGCTGGCCCTGGTGGGCGGACTTTGTCGCGCCGATGATCGGACTGGAGCATCCGGAATCACCTGCAGGATTGAACACGATATTCCGCTGCCCAAGGCATACAAGGGACACCACGCCCACCACCCATGGCCATTACATGTCCTACCACATGCACGGCTTCAGCGGATACAAGCAGGCGCTTGTCTCCGGATGGGACGTAGGCTTCACCTTCTCCAGCGACATACGCAGTCCAGAGCGGACCATACTCCAGCATGACAGCAATTACTGGGGATATCCGTACTGCGTTTCGACAAGGGACTTCGACTACAATGGAGGTGGAACAGTCCCCGGAGGAATAGTAGGCAGCGACTTCCGCCATCTGAAAGGACAGAACTTAAGCTTCGCTGATGGGCATGTCACATTCTACAAGCAGCTTTTCAACAAGACACTGTATAAGACAGGAGAAGGGATCATTTTCGGCAAGTCAGACGAATGAACACAACCAAACAAGGATATCCGGCAATGCATGGCACCATAATCAGACTGGCTCTTGTTCTTTCAGCGTTCTTTCTACCGGCAATTCAATCATTCTCCGACGACCTCGTAAAAGTGGAGCTGAATCCTATATTCCAGAATCCGGAGGATATTGTCCTTGCAAAAGATCAAGCTGGATTCTTCAAGGCCAGGCTGGATCTGAACCTGCCCCTCATCAGGAGGGTTGTCCTCAGGCCTGACGATGTGAAATCCCTGGAAATTAATCTCTCCGTGGTGGAACTTCCCAGGAGGCTGAACGTGATCTCCGAAAAGGAGGGGCTGAACGGCGTGACAGTCGATCTCGCGAAGATTCCTGAGCTCAGGGGGATAAGGCTTGCCGCAGGTGAAATCCTCGTCCTGACAACCTACAAGAAGGACTGGCACTGGAATGGCGGAGCTCTCTTCGACGGGCTGGTCATCGCAGCTGATGACGGCTCTGGAACCATCTCACCTTCCTTCAAGTCCGAACCGCTGATAAAGGAGAAGATCGGCGAACTTTCGCTGTCTGGAATATGCGATTATTCCAGATTCCCCGATCTGAAGGATGTCGCGGCATTGTCGGCAGACGGGAAGGGCGGATGGTCGAAGAAGGAAAGCGCAGTATCAATATCATTCGGCAATGAGGGCATGAGGCTGCATCACAACGGCAGAAGCGAGAAGGACAGCTCAGGCTGGGCGCCATGCCTGCTTTTCAAGCCTGCGAAGGACGGGGCATATTCGATTGCCGGAACTGCGAAATTCGCATCGGGGAACAAGGACCACTGCATCAAGCTGGTCATTGGCAGGCTGGGCGAGGCTTCGGAAAGCCTGAAGGATTCACAGCTTGCAATGCACAGGATACTCAGGCCCGGAGGAGACCTTGTATTTGGAGCCGATGTCGATCCCAAACCTTTCTTCACCGCAAAACTGGCTCCGGAAAAGAACAGAAAGGCGAAGGTGGAAGCCATGGGCGTCGAAAATGTCCTGGGGGATTCGCTGTCCATGGACAACGGCAAATGCCAGATACTGCTTGCGATCACGCCGCCGGACGGGAGGAAAATACTTCCGGCAATTTCCAATGAGGCAAAAGGAACTGCAAGTGTCGTCTCGCATCCCAAGTCGCTTCTCTTCGACCACGACATCAAGCCGCAGGACGGCATATATGCCACGACGAGGGATGGCAGGCTCTACTATGGCGACAAACGCCTGAAACTCTGGGGCATGGTGAAGGATGGAACCGGTGAACGCGTGCGGCGTCTAGGTTTCAACTGCATGCGCGTCTGGTTCCAGGGGAGCTTCTACACTCCGGAATCGGCCAAGAGGGGGAAGGCGATGGAGTATGTCAAAGGCGACGGATCAGCCCTCGACCTCTATGACAAGATGATGGCCGACTACCGCCAGAACGGTCTGTTCGTGATGCTTGCAACCACTGTCGGATCAGGCACAGGGCAGATTCCGATCGCCAACATGCTCTCCGACGACTCCTGGCTCGCAGGAGGCGCGGATTGGGCTGAATGGAAGAAGGCCGTGAAGGAGATAAAGGGAGGATATGACCAGTTCGGATATGTGGACGAGCGTTTCTGGAGGACGCGGTTGCGCCACGCGGAAAATGTCTTCAACCATGTCAACCCCTACACCGGAAAACGCTACGCGGAAGATGAGATAATCGCCCTCGTCGAGATCAACAATGAAGCCG
>CAZDNQ010000435.1:0-4512 GCA_964506605.1 uncultured Victivallis sp.
CCACCGCTGGGATTATTACGGCGACACCAGAAATGTGTCAGTCAGGAATTCAGTGCTATGGGCGGATGTCGCGCACCCCGTCCTGATCGGCGTCCACGGACTGCACGAGAAGGACGGAGACATAGTCGAGGATATTCTTGTCGAAAACATAGACATACCACTGCACGACGAAATCATAGAGCAGTACCATGGCGCCATTGCAATCAACGCAGGCGATGGGAACATTGTGCGAAATGCCACTTTCTCAAATATCCGGATCGAGGAGATCAGAGCCGGACAGATCCTAAACATCAGGGTATTCAAGAATGAATCATATAATCCGAAACCTGGAAGATTGATTGAAAATGTCCTGATCAAGGATGTAAGTTATTCAGGCCCTGACAAGATTTCGGAGATATCGGGATACGATGATGAACGTCCGGTCCGGAAAGTCACGATTCAAAACCTTTCCGTGAACGGCAGGCGGATCTTGAAGCCGGAGGACGCCGGAATCAAGATAGGGCAATTCGTGAAAGATGTGGAATTTAAGAAGTGACCACAGAACACACAGAAGACACAGAAAAAGCAAAACACTTAAATTGTTTGGTTTTAACCGATAGCAATTCGCAATAAAAAATATTCCTTTCTGTGTATTCTGTGTGTTCCGTGGTTGAGAGAAGCTTTAATTCTATTTTAAAAAAGGATATAGATAATGGAAAAACCATTCGGCCATTTTTCAGCTGACGGGCGTGAATACATCATCACGGACGCGGACAAGCCGCCGCGGGCGCAGATCAACTTCTTCTGGAACGACAACCTGATCACAGCCGTAAACCAGTTCGGTAGCGGGGAAGGGATCTTCAACGACAGGACCATGCTCTACAACGATCCGCGGGGCAGGGTCGACGCGATCAGGGATGGAAGGCGCTACTTCTATGTCCGAGACAACGACAGCGGGAGGATCTGGAACACCGGCTGGTTCCCGACCAAGGTCAAAGGTGCGAAATACCAGGCGACCGTCGGGCTCGGATATTCAAAGTATGAGATGACATATTCCGATGTGACCATCAAGAGCAAGGTGTTCCTCGCCCCAGATGAACCGGTGGAGATCTGGGAATTCTCAATACAGAACAATTCCAAAAGGAAACGCAGTCTGAGCCTCATCCCTTATGTCGAATGGAATCTGCTCGGATATCCGACCTTCAGCAGCAAGTATTCCTATTTCAGATCGGAGTACGACAGGAAGTGCAAGGCGGTCCTAAGCTTCAACAGCTCGGACGAACGTCCGCACGACCGCTACAACGCATTCGTCGCGACCGACGGAAACATCAAGGGATGGTGCGGAGGAAGACGCCATTTCCTCGGACCATACGGGCATATCGGAGCTCCGGAAGCCGTTGTCAGCGGAAAGATGGCATGCAGGGAGGCATGGTGCGAGGATGTCGCCGGATCCATGTCAATAGAAGTCAAGCTTGACGGCGGCAGCGGGAGGAATGTGACTGTCCTAATGGGTCTCTTCAGCAGCCTTGCTGAAAAAAACAGAATTATCAGGAAAGTTATTTCTTCCGGATACCGGGAGAAATCGTTTGAGAAGCTCCTGAAGTCAAAGACCAACATGATAAACAAGGTGCTGGTCAAGACTCCGAACGAACACATGAACGTCATGACCAACATCTGGTCCAAGCAGCAGACGCAGCTCTGCGCCGAGTTCGGGCGTGATGGGGCGAGAGGTTTCCGCGACACCCTGCAGGACGCCTGGGGCATGGCGATATTCAACCCTAAGCTAGCCCGTGAAAAGATCATCGAGACGCTCGAGCACCAGTGCGCCGACGGGCACGGGATCCGCGGATGGATGCCGATCCAGCCTCACCATTACTCCGACGGGCCGGTGTGGATAGTTTTGACGGTAATAGCCTACCTGAAGGAGACCGGAGACTATGGAATACTAAAGGAGAAGGTGAAGTTCCTGGACAAAGGTTCGGCGAGCGTGCTCGATCATGTCATACTCTCCCTCCGCCATCTGAGCAACGACACAGGCAGGCATGGACTGGTGAAGGCCCACTGCGGCGATTGGAACGACTCCCTGAACTGGATGGGCAAGGACGGAATCGGCGAAAGCGTCTGGACGTCCATCGGACTTTTCTACGCCTTGAACGTATTCATAGATTTCATCGGCAGGAAAAGGCCCGATGAAAAGGCCCTGCTCAGGGAGATGAACGGGCGCCGCGAGAAGATCGAGAAGGCGATACAGAGGCATGGCTGGGACGGGAACTGGTATCTCGCCGGCTACAGCGACTTTGGAAACCCCGTCGGTTCCCACAGGAACAAGCAGGGGAAGATCTTCCTCAACTCGCAGACCTGGGCTGTACTTTCAGATCTCGCCAAGGGGGACCGCTATGGAAAATGCCTGAAGGCCATCGACAATATCCTTGAAAGCGAGCACGGTTCGCTAACTCTGACACCTGCATTTACCGAGAGTGACAGGAACGTGGGGCGTGTCACGATGCTCCTGCCAGGAATGTACGAGAACGGCACGCCTTACTGCCATGGCACCTCCTTCAAGATCGTGGCGGACCTGCATGCGAAACGCGCAGACAAGGCGCTTGTTAGCTTCCTCAAGGTGATGCCGGACAGTCCGAAGCACCCCTCCTCCGTCTCCGGGGCCGAACCTTATGCGTTCACGAACCAGTATCTTGGTCCAGACAACGGGCGCGCCGGCGAATCCATCAGCGGATGGATCACGGGGACGGCCGGATGGATGTTCAGGGCAGTCGTGGAATATTTCCTCGGGATCAAGCCTGACTTCGACGGTTTCCACATCGATCCCTGCCTGCCGTCAGGCTGGAAGGAAGCGAGCATCGAACGCGTGATAAGGGGCAGGAAATACAATGTCGAGATCACCCGCAGGGGCAGGGAATATTCCGTAAAGGTCAACGGCAGGGACGTTCCTTCCAAATACGTGGCCTACTGAGCTGGAACAAGTAGCAGGAGAAGACAAGGAATGGCATATTTTATGCTTTAAAATTTCATGTAAAATTAATAAAGGGGGTATCTTTATAACAGGAAATTCATATCCGGATGAAATTAAAAATCAATATTGGTATCCCTGTATTGTTCGTATCTGCGTCGTTGTTCTTAACTCCGATCCTGCATGGCGCAAAATCGGAGTTGAAGCCGTTTATTGCACCCATCAATGCAATCCCGTCTGAGTCTGAAATATCCGCCTTCATAAAGGAGCTGGGGAACAAGGATGACAGCTCACGTTCCCTTGCCGTTGCATCACTGCGCAAGATAGGTGAACCGGCAATTCCCAGGCTGATAGAGGCGTTGACGGATATAAACAGCAGTGTCCGCAAAGGAGCTGCTGAAGTCCTGGGAAATATCGGAAATGTGAAGCCTGAAGTCGTTCCTGCCCTGGTAAGCTCCTGACAGACAGGAATATATATGTCCGCCAGAGCGCAGTGGAATCCCTGGACAGGATCGGCGGACCTGCAGTACCCTTCATAATAAAGGCGCTGACAGACAAGGACAGCTATACGCGTCAAGGGGCCGCCGATGCATTAGGAGATATCAGCGCAGCTACACCGGAAATATTGCAATCTCTCAGGAATGCGATAAAGGACAGCGATGGCAATGTCAGGAAAAGCGCCGCAGGCGCCCTTGAAAAGCGAAAATCGCTGACTGATGAGCTGAGGGCAATGCGGTATTCACTGGATCTGCGGGACACCAATAGAAGCGCCGATATCCGCCTGGGCGCAATAGAGGCGCTTGATAGGATAGGACCTGCAATTCCCGAGGTCATGCCTGCCGTCATATCAGCGTTGGAAGACAGCGATTACCTTGTCCGCAAAGGCTCTGCCGACTTCCTGGATAAGAGAGGTTGTCTTACGCCTGCTCTAAAGGCTGACAGGTATATATTCGATCTCAAATACGGCAAAAGCGTCGTCAGAATCAAGGCGGTTGAAGCCCTCGGCAAGCTAGGTTCCGCGACACCTGAAGTCGTACCATCGATAATAAATTTGCTGGGTGACAAGGAGGTATGCGATGCAGCCATAAAAGCCCTTGGGGACATAGGTCCTGAAGCCAAAGGCGCAGTCCCATTACTCTCAAAGACATTATCCGATAGCAATAGCAATATCCGCGCGGAGGCTGCGGAGACCCTTGGAGAGATCGGACCTGCGGCCAGGCCTGCAGTTCCATCGCTTATGCTGGCGTTGAAAGATGTGGATCCGGCTGTCCGCACAAAGACCGCGGAAGCACTCAGGAAGCTTGGAGTCATGACCGCAGGAGATAAAATCGGCTATTTCATCTCCTCTCATCCAGTACTTGCAGTACTTGCAGGAATATGTATCTGCCTGCTGCTGCTCCTTGCTGGATGGTTCGCCGTACCTCTGCTATGGAAACTCTGCTTCCCGTTGAACTGGTATATCCGCGAGCTGCATAATCCAGACAATAAAAGACGCGCCCAGGCCGTGGAAGCACTTGCGAAAATCGGAAACTCCTCCCTGCCATTTCTTATAAAAATGCTGGAAA
>CAZDNQ010000436.1:0-4506 GCA_964506605.1 uncultured Victivallis sp.
CAATTCTCGCGGCCCTGCTCCTCCCTGCCTTGAAGCATGCAAAGGAGATGGCGAAGGATGCCGTATGCAAAGGCCAGCAGAGGCAGCTGGGGGTTGGAGTGATGGGCTATGCCTCCGACTCCAATAGCTATCTGCCATACAATGACATGATGGGTTATGAGATGTTCAAGGTCGCCGGTGGACCTGATTCCTCTGGAAAAGGGCGTCCCGATCCATGGCCGGATCATTATACCGGGCTTGGTCTTCTTAAGGAATTAAATTACGTGGCAGGTGGCCTGAACGTGTTTTGGTGCGGCAATGAAAGCAGCCGCCAGACCAGGGATGCAGGTTCCGAAAGCAAATACCGCGGCGTAGCAGTGTTTGCGAAGGAAACGCCGAATTACACGATTTTAAATGACTACTGGTACCGCTGTGGCTGGTTCCAGGAATATAATCCAAGCGAGCACCTCGGTAAATTGTCGCCTGATGCCGGCCTGCTGATGTGCGGCGCATGGAAGGACTGGAGCGGATCGGCAAACTATATCCATTGGATGGATCTGCATCAGACACGCGGTTTTAATATCGAATTCATAGACGGCCACGTGGAATGGTATTCCTACAATTCGGAAATGATTCCGGACTTGTGGGGTGATTCTGGAGCAAACCGGTATCGTCCGGATTTCCCGAAACAGACGTTGAACAAGGCGGCCTCCCTGCTCAGGAATTGACAGGCTTCCATCTTGACAATCCTGTAATCCTGTCTAAATATATCTGCTACCATTATTAAAGGAGTACCATGAAAATTCTTGCTATTGGAAACAGCTTCTCGGCGAATTCCACGAAGTTTTTCAAGGAGATAGTCAGGAGCGCAGGCGGGTGCAAGCTGGTTTTCGGACATGCCTGCATCGGAGGATGTCCCCTGGAGAAGCATTACAGGCTTGCGATGAAGCATGAGAGGAGCCCCGGTAATCCTGATGGTAAGCCTTATTGGCACAATGGAAGAAGGATGAGCCTCAAGGCGATGCTGAAGATGGAGAAATGGGATTATGTGACCATCCAGCAGTACAGCATGTACAGCTACAAGATCGGCACCTACAGACCATGGGGGAAGCGGCTCTATAACTACATTAAGAAATATGCTCCGCAGGCGGAAATCGTCTTCCACCAGACCTGGGCGTACAGGGAGGATGACAGGGAGCTTTTCAACAGGAAGTTCACCCCTGAAAAGATGTACAGGGATCTCGCGCATGCCTACAGGACAATCGCAAAGGAGCTCGGTATAAAGAGGATTATTCCTGTTGGCGACGCCTTCCATCTCGCGACGAATTCGCCAAAATGGAAATTCATTCCTGACACCAAGTTCTTCTCAGACAATCCCGGATTTCCGGCCCTGCCAAAGGACAAGCACTCAATCCATGGCGGATACCACTGGCGTGACAAGGACGGTGTGAAGGTGCTCGGTTATGACAGCCATCATGCTAATATCGCAGGCGAATTCATGGGCGGCTGTATCTGGCTCGAGTTCTTCTATGGCAAGGACTGCCGCAAGATCAAGTTCAGGCCAAAAGAAGTTCCAGCCGGGGATGCTGAGTTCCTGAAGTCCATCGCGCATCAGGCTGCATCTGCAAAATAAATACAAATGAAAAGGCCCGCCGATTCTGGCGGGCCTTTGATATTGTGCGGATCAAGCGATGTTCAGATCGCCTCGCCGACTTCCCAGCGTATATAGCGTTTGATCACGACGCCGGCATTGGCCTTCTCCACCGAGGTCTTGTCGTCCCTCAACCAGGGCTGCTTTGTCAGGCAGACTTCGGTGTACCATTTGTTGATCTTGCCGGCAAGGATCTTCTCGAGCATCGCGGCAGGCTTGTCGCCAAGCTGTGCGGCTGCGATCTCCTTCTCCTTGGCGATGACGTCGGCAGGAATGCTCTCCGGATTCAGGTACTGGGGCTTGAACGCGGCAATGTGCATGCAGATGTCGTTGAGCGCGGCCTGGTTCGCAGTATTGCCTTCGGCATCTATCATGACGCCGATCTTTCCGCCCATGTGGAGGTAGATGGCGCATGCGCCCTTGCTCTCCCATTTGACGGCCCTGCGGATCTGCATGTTCTCGCCTGTGACGGCGATGTTCTGTGTGAGGGCGTCCTTCTCCTTCTCAAGAACCTTGGCGATGACGTCGCCGTCGCCGGGTATGGTGATGGTATTGTTCGCAATTACCTTCACGAATTCGCGGAACTTCTCGTTTTTCGCCACGAAGTCGGTCTCGCAGAGCACTTCGACAAGTGTTCCATTGCTTCCGCTTATGCAGGAGGCTATGATTCCTTCCTTGACGGTCTTGCTTGCCCTCTTCTCCGCCTTGGCGGCTCCGGACTTCCTCAGTATGTCAACGGCCTTTTCCATGTCGCCGTTTGAATCGACAAGGGCCTTGCGGCAGTCCATCATTCCGGCTCCGGTCTTCTCGCGGAGCTCCTTCACCTGTAATGCGCTTATCTCAGCCATAAATATTCAAATCTCCAAATTGTTTACAATATTAATCTTTCTTCTCGGCAGGTTTCTCGGCGGCCTTTTCCTTCTTCGCCTCAGGCTTCTTGGCGGCCTTTGGCTTCTCGGCCTTGGCTGGCTTCTCGGCGGCAGGAGCCGCTGCGGCCTTTACTTCGCCTTCCTTTGCGGGGGCTGCTGGAGCCGCTGCTGCAGGAGCGGCAGCCTTCCTCTCTCCAGTTCTAGGTGCTCCACCTCTTCTCGGACCACCATGTCCGCCATGTCCGCCTTCCCTGCGCTGACCGCCCTGTCCGCCTCTTCTCGGAGGACGTTTGCCCTTCTGGGCGGGTTCGTCCTTGTGCTCGGCCTGTCTTGCAGCCCTTTCGGCTTCTTCAGCGGCCTTGCGTTCGCCGGCGCCCCTGGCGTAGATTTCGTTTGCGTAGCATATGCTCTCGGCGAGCACGTCGACGATGACCTTGATGGACCTGACGGCGTCATCGTTTGCGACTATCGGAAATTCGACCTGGTCGATGTCGGCATTGGTGTCGACTATGGCGATGACAGGTATGTGGAGTTTCGTAGCTTCCCTGACAGCGATCTCCTCCTTGCAGATGTCCACGACTACGAGAGCGGCCGGGAGCTTGTTCATCTTAACGATACCGTCAAGGTTCTTATGCTGTTTCAGAGTATCCCTGTTGAGGGATGAAAGTTCCTTCTTCTTCAATCCTGAAGTTTCGGGATTTGCTATCAACGCATCGGACTCGAGCATTTTTGCGACGCTCTTCTTGATGGTCGCGTTGTTGGTGAGCGTTCCGCCGAGCCAGCGTTCCGTGACGTGGAACATGTTTGTCTTGACTGCGGCCTCCTTGACGACTTCCTGCGACTGGCGCTTGGTGCCTACGAAGAGGATGTTTCCGCCGTTCATCACGGTCCTCTGGAGGAAGTTGCTGGCCTCTGCTATCTGGCGCATGGTCTTTGTGAGGTCGATTATGTAGATTCCATTCTTCTCCCCGAAGACATAGTCCTTCATCTTGGGGTTCCATCTCTTTGTCTGGTGTCCGAAGTGGACGCCCGCTTCCATCAGATCCTTGATTGTCAGCTTAGCCATTACAGCCTCCATTTTGCGTTACAGCATCTTTGCACGGATCCTTCAGGACCGTGAAGAACGCCATTGGTTTAATTATTCCCGGAAAGGCTTATGCCTGTTCTACGGGGACGAAAAGGGGTGTATTATAACATTATGACTGTGAATAGCAAGCCTATATCTGCAGATTTTTCGAATGGCGGCTTGAAGTAGCGGTTTCTAAAATTATTTTATAGGGCTGCAATTTCCATGGATTGATGGATTATTGGATTGATGGATAGAAAATTAAGACATTAAAAAACTATTCATCCAGCCATCCATTCATCCATATTTTGCATTCTCAATGTGCGCCCGTAGCTCAATTGGATAGAGCGTCTGGCTACGGACCAGAAGGTTTGGGGTTCAAATCCCTACGGGCGTACCACTTCTTTTAGCCTCATAGCTACAAAATCAGCTACAAGCGCCTTGCAAAATAGGCCTTGTTATCCTATGTTGATTGTCGAAGCAAGTCAGACATAGTCGAGGCTGTATATGGCTAAAGAGGCAACCAACATTCCTGAGATAAAGCTACCCAAACTGTTCAGAAGGGGCAGGAAGGGGTATTACTACTTCCGGAAGCTTATCAACGGCAAGGACACCTGGGTATGTACCTGGAAGACCGACCCCGAGTCGGCTAAGGAAGAGGCCAAAACGCTTATTGAGGGCAAGGTCGATATCCGCCTCCAAGTGCAGAAGCAGAAAAAGCTCTCGGTTCATCGGCTAGCTAATGCCTTTGCAAAGGAGGCACTCAAAGAAGAGAAAGACAATAAAGACAGAATAAAAATAGACGACCTATACAAGAACTTCGTTAAAATCACACCCGGATATTCCAATATTGCCAAGAAAACCCAGGACTTCAATGAGTCAATACTGGAAAAGTTTGACTATGGCTGTAAGAAAATGGCTTTTATGGCAAGCGGCGAAAA
>CAZDNQ010000437.1:0-4504 GCA_964506605.1 uncultured Victivallis sp.
CTCAACGCCCCCTCATCGGCCGCATCTTCACTGGCAAGGATCAACGTTTCAGCCCTTACGACCGGCCGTTTCGAGGCTTTCGGCCAGCCCGCCGGCGAGTTCTCGGACGAGAGAAAGAAGACAGTGAAGCTCAAGACTGAGAAAATAAGGAAGCGCAAGCTCACCGAAACCATCGCCAAGTTCAATCCGGCTCTTGTCGCAGGCATCAACAGGCAGTGGGCGGCCAGGAAACCGGAGGATCCGGACAAGTCCGCCGCCAAGGTCTTCCTCGCGATAATGGGCGTGATATTCGTAATACTGACCATCGTCGCAATAGTGGCGATAATCAACATCGCCTCAAAGCAGAATACGCCTGTCCAGCAGCCGGCCCAGGATCAGTCAATTGTACCTGCCATAAAAGGACCTTCCGGGATGGCAGAAAAGAAACAGCCGACGGAACAGCCTGTCCCGAATCCGCAGCCAGCTGAAAAGACGGCGGTCAAAGCCCCTGCCGCAGGACCTGAAAAGACTTTCAAGGAGATCTGCGCCCTTTATGATTCCAATCCTGCCGCCAACCTGGGCGACGCCTACAACCGGCTCGATGCGCTCAAGAAGGACGCCATCAGGACAAATGACATCAAGCTCATACAGGACATAAACGACAAGCAGCAGGCCATGGAGAACTTCAAGAGGCAGAAGGTGGCCGCAGTAATCGAAGGGCTCAGGAACGCAACCGCGCCCCTGATAAAGGAAGGTGAACAGGCGAAGGCGATAGAGCTTATTGAGAAATACGAGGGCGAATACGCCGAGGAGAGCGCCAACGAGAGGAGGACTCTCATCTCCTCCCTTAAGACGGTGGCTGCGGAAATAAAGGTCGGCAGCCTTAAAGCCGATCTCGACTCATACATGGAGCAGGGCAATTTCGCCGCGGCCGAACTCCTAGCGAAGGACTTCAAGGGGAAGACCGAGGATGAGACTTTGAAGCAGAGGCAGGAGCTTTTCAACTATGTGGAAGACAGGCGGATCAAATTCCTGAATGAGACCGCACCGCTCTACAGGGAGGCCGCCGACAACTTCATGGCTGGAAAGAACGACCAGACGGTCGAGAAGCTGAAAACCTTCCTGGCCAGGGCCGAACTCCCGCCTGAAACAGGGATATTCGTAAAAAACCTGCTGGACAATGTCTCCTCATTCAAGAATCTTGCGGCTGCACCTTCGCCCCTGGACGAGAAGATCAAGGTATGCGATTCGCTGGTAAAGGGCGACAGCTCCATCCTCAAGGGGATGCTGTGCATGAACGAGAAATCAATGGAAAAGGCCAGGGAGCATTTCAAAAGCGTGAAATGCGGCCTGGGAGCGGTGTTCACCGCAGTAGCGACGGAGAAAGAGGCTGAACTCGCATTCACGGCGATGATGTTGAAATATGATCTTGCGTTCAACCCCGCAAAGACCGAGCAGTTCCTGCTGGAGCTCACCCAGAAGAAGATCCAGCCTGCAAACGCATCAGCTCTCTCTACGGCCCTGACACAGTACAATGAGACCTACAAGGATACTGCATTCCTCAAGACACATGAGAACATTATGGAGGCCGTCAGGAAGTTCTGCAGGCGAGCCGGCGCCGAGGACACCGACAAGGCGAAGAAGTCTTTCACCATACAGCCTGAGGACGGAGCCGCACAGCTCATGAAGATCCTCCTGGAGAAGAACGACGGCATATCCGTATCCCTCAAGGCCGGCGAATATCACGCCGACAAACTCAGGGAATTCAGCATAAACCTGAACGGCATAAAGCTTACCGGCGAGCCAGGAACAGTCTTCAAGAACAATATCGCCATAACAGGCAAGGACATAGTGGTTTCGAACCTGGTCTTTGACGGCTCATGGGTCGCCTGCACCGACAATGCCAAGAACGTCCTTTTCAAGAACTGCGTCTTCAAATCCGAACCGACGAAGATCCTGACCTGCTCGAATGTGACGTTCCAGAACTGCCTCTTCAAGGGGCTGCTGATTGACAATTCAGCAAATGTCTCCCTCAACCACTGCACCGTCCTGGCCGGACCAAATGCGCCTGAAAAGGCGTCCGCCCTATGGCTCAGGGGCAACACCGACATCGACATCAACAATTCCATAATATACGGCGAAGGCATCGGTATAACCTTCACGAATCCCGACAATTCCAAGGACAGGAAGATCAGCAACACGCTCTGGTATGGGGAAGAGGGCTTCTGCGCACCGCTGGTTAACAACAAAATTGACGACAAGGAAAAAATAGACAACGACAAGAAGCTCAAAATCTCGAAGTTCTTCAAGGTGAGGAACAATCTGCACTCGCCCCCGCAGTTCGTCGACGACAAGAAGGGAATCTGGCGCCTGGTCAAAGGCGTGCCCGGCACCAAGAAGGCCGACGACGGCAAGGACTGCGGAATGGTCTTCGAGGAGTAATTTCCACGCTGAATTTCCTGCTTTTGCCACATTGATTTTGAATACACGGCGTTACTGAATACAGGTTCAGCCTGAAGGCTGTACTCCGAACACGTTTATCATTCATTCAAACTGTAAATTGGCAGTTTCAGGCGTTGTGGAGTACGGGCTTCAGCCTGAATCCGTGCCACTATAAATGCGGATCATCCCATCCTTTTCCATAATCAAGGAGCGGGTATTTTTTCCAGAGCCTTTCCATTTCGGTCCTTCCAAGCTTATCCAGATACTCTTTTGAACTGGAAAAAGGCCATTCCTGCCACTTATCAACATATCCATGATGGACAGGATTATGATGGATGTAATTCAAGGTCGCCTGTCTATGAGATTCATTTTTAATCGCTCGTTCAATACAGCCAAACCATATTTTACGCCCCCTGAGTTTTTCATCGCTGTTCCAACGGTAAGATGTCAATCCATGAAATCTGCCGATTGATTTCAACAGCGAAAGGATATTGCCGCTTCTCACAAGAAGATGATAATGATTTGGAAGTATGCACCAGGCCAATACCGATGAAGAAGATTCCTTGACTACGTCCAGAATATCACGTTCGAAATCTGAAATCCTTCCTGAATCTGATCCAATATAAGGCTTATGCTCGAAACAGGCGCCGGATACATGGAACGTTTTCCTTTCTGAATCAACATGTGGAGGAGAATGCCATGGCTGCCTGTTTATCCTCCTCAGGCGAAGTACGTCATCACGTTGCTCCTTGGTCATTTTTCGCCAATTATACATGTTCCAGCCAGCCTGATTTATTTATGACCTTATAAGATTCAGCCTGAAGGCTGTACTCCGAACACGTTTATCATTCATTCAAACTGTAAATTGACAATTTCAGGCGTTGTGGAGTACGGGCTTCAGCCTGAATCCATATGTTGAAAACCTTCGACTGGGAATCAAAATCCAAACAAATAAAAAGCATCAAACTTATCAAACAATACAATCCTCTCCTCGGAATTCGCTTTTGTCTGGGATTTTAATCCGTCTGGAATCTGAAATTTTGAACTTGTCTGGGATTTGAAGCTTGGAGCTTGGAATTTAAAACTTATGTCTCGCCGTTTCTCCGACACTCCGGTTCGCCGTCTCTGTATTATTCAGCCCAGCACTTCATTCCACGGTTTCTTGTAGAACTTGGATTTGCGCTGGAGGATATTGTACTTGATCATGTGCCAGAACGCGGCGATGCCGTCCTTCCAGGTGATCTTCTTCCCCTCCTCGTAGGTGCGCCCGTGGTAGCTTATCGGCACCTCGTAGATCCTCAGCCTCCTCGCATGCGCGAACTTCGCAGTCATCTCCACCTCTATCCCGAAACGGTCGGAATCCAGGTTGATATTCTGGATCACCTCGCGCCTGAAGGCCTTGTAGCATGTCTCCATGTCGGTCAGGTTTATATCAGTCAGGAGATTGGAGATGAAAGTCAGCAGCTTGTTCCCAAGCTGGTGCTTGAAGTAGAGGACCCGCCCGGCGCCGCCATGGAAACGGGAGCCGTATACGACATCCGCCTTGCCATCGAGTATCGGCCCTATCACCACAGGATAGTCCGTCGGGCTGTATTCCTTGTCGGCGTCCTGGATTATCACAATTGGCGCCTTCGCCTCGTCAAACCCCTTCCGTATCGCGGCGCCCTTGCCCTTGTTCATGTCATGCCAGAAAAGCCTGACCCTGCCATCCGCCTTCTCCGCATATTTCCGGATTATCTCGCGGGAATCGTCCTTCGAGGCGTCATCGACCGCGATGATCTCGGCGGTCTCGGGCCTGGCAAGGACCTCGTCGAGGATCTCGCAGATCGTCTTGCCCTCGTTATAGACTGGGATTACAACGCTCAGGACTTTTTCGTTTTTCACAGCTCGCTCCTGTCACTTCCAGGGATCAATAGTTACTCGGAATATTTACTCTATATTGCAAACAACAAATATTCTACCGCCTGAAAAATAAAATTATTAACGTACCTCCTGTTGCAATACATGCATAACTCCGCAATATTAAGGAAGTTACATGAGCAAAAGGAAGCCAATGGCCAAGCGCAAGTCCACTAGAAAGCAC
>CAZDNQ010000438.1:0-4491 GCA_964506605.1 uncultured Victivallis sp.
AGGAACACCTGCGGCGCCTGGCTTCATCGTACGTAGCTGCTTGGTTCCCCATCTGACTCGGTTAACGCGATTCCAGCGCACAGGGCCCGGCAAAACAGGCCACGACCGTGTTAATTATAACGTGGTTTCAGGAAAATGCACCAGCAATTGCCAAAAAAGAATTTATTTTTTCCGTTCCGGGATGAATCAGCATGCCTTCGCAAAGTACTCAAGGAGGAGCGACAGCTCGTTGCGGAGGTTTTTCCTCTCGACGATCCTGTCTATCATCCCCTTTTTCATGAGGAACTCGGATGACTGGAAGCCTTCGGGAAGTTTTGCCTGGGTAGTGTCCTTTATGACGCGCGGTCCTGCAAATCCGATAAGCGCCTTCGGTTCGGCTATCGTCACATCGCCAAGGGAGGCGAAGCTCGCAGTCACGCCGGCTGTAGTGGGATGGGTCATTATCACGATATAAGGAAGTCCTGCTTCGGCATGCCTGGCAAGCGCACCGCTGGTCTTCGCCATCTGCATGAGACTGAGCATGCCCTCGTACATTCTTGCGCCACCGCTGGCAGTGACGATGACAAGAGGCAGCCTTTTCGCGGTTGCAAGCTCGGTTATCCTGGTGATTTTCTCTCCGACTACGGAGCCCATGCTTGCTCCGAGGAAACGGAAATCCATGACAGCGAGGGCGTAGTCCTTGCCGTTGAGCTTTGCCGTCCCGCAGACAACTGCGTCGCACATTCCGGTCTTTTCCTGGTTCTGCTGGAGCTTTTCACTGTAGGCGGCGACGCCTTCGAACTTGAGGGTGTCGACGGATTTCATCGTGGAATCGATCTCGGAGAAAGTCTCGGGATCCGTGAGAATCCCTATCCTGGCGGGTGCCGTCATCGGATGGTGGAATGCGCATGTGGGGCATACGTTCAGATTGTCCTCAAGCTGTTTCTTGAACACAATCTCGTTGCAGTCCTTGCACTTGTCCCATATGCCGTGCGGTATTTCCTTCTTCTTTACTGTTCCAAGCCTAGCCGATTTTGATCTTCCAAATAGCCCCATAGTAAATCAACCCCTTGCAAGAATAAGTATGTTTATTTCACTTGCGCCGCATTCCAGCAGCGCCGACGACGCGGACGAGAGCGTCGATCCTGTTGTCAGGACATCATCGACAAGCAATATAGCGCGGTTTCTGCAAATCTCATCCCCGCTTGCAGAAAAAGCCCCTTTTAGATTCCTTCGCCGCTCCTTTCCACCGAGATTCGCCTGTTTCGGAGTCCGTTTCACCCTCCTCAGGATCTTACGGACCGGGATGCCTGTCTCGGACGAGACGACCCTTGCGACCAGCTCCGACTGGTTGTATCCGCGCATGACATATCTTGTCCAGTGCAGCGGGACTGGGACAATGTAATCAGGCTTCAGGCCTGATTCCCTTATGAGGTCTGCAGCGAGAAGCCCAAGGGGGCGCGCAATTGCCGTATCATTCGTGTATTTGAACCTGTGAAGCAGGTCTCTGCCGTAATCCTCCATCCTCATAAGCGCGAACGCCTTTTTCCAGTTCCGCTTCTCTTCCTTCAGGCATTTGCCGCAGACCTCGAATATCCCGTCGTTCTCCGCCCCGCAGCCAGGGCATGCCGGCGTCTTCACAAGAGGAAGCCGTTCCATGCATTCCCTGCAGAATCCGGAACCTTCGCCGGCCATGTCCGCCTGGCATCCCGGGCAGGGGAATGATACGAACTCGGAAACGAGACGTCTTGCGAAATCCGCAAGCTTGATGTTCGAAAGAGCTCTTGGAAGGCAATTCATCGTTCACTTCGAGGTTCGAAGTTGGAAGTTGAATGTTCGATTCCCATTTCTATTCCAGCACGATCCTTCTCACATTCTTCTTTCCGGCCTTCAGGATGAGGGCGTTGCCGGAGAAGTCTTCCTTTTTGACGGTCGCCTTTTCGTCGCTGATGCGCGCGTCGTTGACGTATGCGCCGCCGCCCTTGATGAGCCTTCTCGCCTCGCTGCTGGAGGTGCAGAGGCCTGAATCTGTCATCAGTTTGACTATCCATATTCCGGATTCCGCGAAATCCGCAGGTTTCACCTTGTGCGTCGGAAGATCGGCCATTGAATTTGCATCGCTGGAAATATTTTTGACAGAGCTTGATGTTTCAATCTCGCCCTTCGGATCGGCGAACCCGAACTTCGAGCATGCGGCAAGATATGACTTCGTCGCAGCTTCCTGGCCGTGCGCCAGTTTCGTGGCCTCGAACGCAAGTATCTCCTTTGAGCGGTTTATCGCAGGCGCCGGCAGGGCGCCAAGACGCTTGATTTCATCTATCGGAAGAACTGTGAAATATTTCAACAGCTTCTCCACCTGGCTGTCATCCGTGTTTCGCCAGAACTGGTAGTAGTCGAAGATTGAAGTCCTGTTAGTGTCCAGCCATACCGCACCCGCAACCGTCTTGCCGAACTTCTCGCCCTTGTCATTTGTTAGAAGAGGCAGGGTGATTCCGAAAACCTCCTGCGACGACATCCGCCTTACAAGGTCGACTCCGGCCACTATGTTGCCCCACTGGTCCTGTCCGCCGATCTGGAACGTGCACTTGTGATCCTTGTTGAGGATATAGAAGTCGTATGCCTGCAGAAGCATGTAGTTGAACTCGAGGAATGAAAGACCTGTCTCGAGCCTGAGCTTGACGGACTCGGCGGTAAGCATCTTGTTCACGCTGAAACGGTGCCCTACATCCCTCAGGAAATCTATGTATAGCATATTGCCGAACCAGTCGGCGTTGTTAACGAATATCGCGTTGCTGGTGTCGATGAATCCCTCAAGCTGCCTTTTTATGGCGGCTGCGTTATCCGCCACTTTCTCCTTGGTCATTATCGGACGCGCCTCCTGCTTGCCGGACGGATCGCCGACGAGGGCGGTCGCTCCGCCTACGAGCACGATCGGAGTGTTTCCGGCCGCCTGTATGTGCCTTATCGCCATCACAGGTAGCAGATGTCCGACATGCAGGCTGTCGGCGGTCGGATCAAATCCGGCGTAGAAGACGTTCCCTCCCTTGTCCAGGATTGCTGGGATGTTCCCGTCGTCGGTCGTCTGGTATATGAAGTCTCGTTCCTTCAGCCCGTTGAAGCATTTGCTAGCCATTGTAGTCGCCTGAGTTGCTGTTTGTTCCTTGTTGAATGCCGTATAATCTAATGATAAATCCACAAAAATAAACCATGCAAGTCGAAAATCATCTGCGAGAAGGTAGATTTCATCGTTCAGAACATAAGAATTTTATGGAGAAGGCTATGTCTACAGTGGAGAAGTTTGGCAGGTTCATTGATACGGAAGGCTGTTTTGAGCTCAGGAACGAACCTCCGCGGAAATGGCGCAACATACATTACAATAAGATAGGAGATGTCGAGGCGTACTGCGAAATCAGCAACCTCGGCGACGGCCCGCTTGTCATCCGCGACCGCGACGGCGTGACCTGCCATGTGTCAGGCTGGGATTCAAAATACATATATATCCGGGATGACGACACCGGGACAGTTTTCTGCCCCTGGGGGGCTCCCGCACCGCAGGAAGTCGAGAACAGATATTGCAGGTTCTACGCTTCCAAGACAGAGATAGGCTCCACATGCGAAAACCTCAAGGTTCGATTCCGTGGCTTTGTGCCACGTGAACATCCTGTAGAAGTCTGGACTCTCGATATCGAAAACCTCTCCAGGAAGCCCAGGAACATCTCCGTGTTCGCATACAACATGTTCAACCTCTCCGGCTGCGACAAGGATGGTGGCTGGGTCGGCAAGGACAACTACTCCGAGATCGTCCCTGCGATCGGCGGAGTCTTCGTCACCAACAGGAACAAGTTCGTGCCGACAGACCGCTTCAACGGATTTATAGTCGCACTCAGGGATTTCCATGCTGCTGACGGTTATCGCGACCAGTTCCTCCGCAGCGAATATTCCGTTGGCACGCCGAAGATACTATGGGGATACGACTGCCAGAACAAGGGGTTCTACGGGCCTGACTGCGCCGGCGCCGTACAGGTGAAGCTCAAGTTGAGGCCGAACTCCTCCGGCAGGGCGGATTTCCTGATCGGACAGGCGGCGAATGTCGCGGAAGTGAAAAGGCTGAGGTCGAAGTTCAACGGGAAGATGATAGATGCCATGTCCGACGAACAGGAGCGCATCGAACGCGAAAGGGCTGCGAAGTTCGCAGTCAGTACAGGCTTGTGCAACTACGACAGCCTGGTGAATGTATTCGTTAAGAAGCAGCTCTACTCATATCTTATAAACAAGAGCGGGTTCCGCGACAACCTGCAGGCGGATTACGCGGTTTCGCTTTTCGACTGCAGGCTTGCCGAGGAAAATTTCCTGCGGGCGCTTTCATCTCAGTATGCCGACGGTTCGGTACCTCATGGTTTCCGCCCCCTGAACAGGCTGAAGTATTCCGACAAGCCCGCATGGATACTTATGCTGGTGCCGGAACTGGTCAAGGAAAGGGGCGACTTCTCCCTGCTTGAGGAAAAAGTGCCG
>CAZDNQ010000439.1:0-4473 GCA_964506605.1 uncultured Victivallis sp.
AGCATGACCATGTGTTGTGCGCGAGAAATATATCATCGTCGGTTTTTTTGATGAATGCTGAGCACTTCGACTGGAGCCCTGCCACGGATCCTATCGCATCCGCCACATCGGAAACGGCATTCAGGAAATAAATGTCCATGAAGGAAATCACATCGGTTTCATAGTTGAGCGTGAGCTGCTCCGCCGTGAAGGTGGAGCTTTTTGGAAGCCATGCGCCGCTGAAGTCCAAGGCCCTGGGGGCAACCTCGGTCGCCCCGTCATAGATACCCAGCATCCTGAAGGAGAGTCTCGTCATCCGCTCCTTCAGTACCGGATCCGCGAGATCCTCGATATATTTCATCGTGTAGTCGTAGTTCTCCCTCATCGCAGTATTCATCTTCTCAAGGTCGCCCCCAGGCGGATTCGCGCTGTAGATCCCCTCCTGCAGGATTGCGAAGCCGTCTATGGAATTGTCGCGCGCCCCCTGCAAGTTGCCCTTCTGGAGCTTCCCCTGTATGAATCCAGCCTCATACTCCGCTTTCAGGTTGTTCGGATCTACCGACAGGATTCCAATATTGAAAATGTTACCGTCCTGCTCGAAGTAGCCCTGCGAATCGTCGTCAATACGATATTTGCTGATGCTGGGCTGCTGCTCCCTTTTGATGCTCTCCCACCAGGTCTTGTCTCCGATCAGCTTGCCGTTCTTGGAAAGCGTCCTGTTGACGGTCAGGTAGTAGTTCAGGCTGTCGGACTCTATCAGGAAATGGCATGCAAGATCGAAGTTTATTCCGCCTATATTGAAAATATCACGGCGCATACCGTCATAACTTGCGGCCTCGGGACTGTAGTCGTTGACATACCAAGTATAGAATTCGCTGGAGTGGAAGGAATTGTCCCTTATCGTCCAGGCGCAGTCGCTGGCGTAAGTGTATGTGGAATCCCCGGATGAGTCGTCATGGCTGGAGCTTACGGTCGCCGAAGGCGAATAGGTTTCCTTTGCATCAGGGCGGTTTTCAACCTGGCATGGCTCATCGAGTTCCGGTTCCGGATATGGAGAGGCAGGCGGAAGAGGAAGTTCGATCCAGGTGTCAAACCCATGGAACAGGTTGGTGCTTCCCAAGTTCGGTGTCGGCCAGGCCATCGGGAACTGGGCGTTTGACACGGCCAGTCTTATCTTGTGTCCTGGCTTGAAGGTCCACGTCGTAAAATGCACCGCCCCGGTTATCACTGTCTCAGTGTCCGCAACAAGCGGTTTAGGATCCAGCCTGTCATCGCGGAAGATCGGATTTATGAGGCATCCGCTGACAAGAGACACGCTGCCGTCCGGCCAGACATCCTCCAGCCTTACGGTCCAGTTATAGACGGGCGCATCAGCAGAAATCCGCAGACTTACCTTGGGCATCCCGATGACAACAATTTCATCCACGCCGACATTGAAGTCATATATCAGGCTGTACTTGTCGTCTCCGGACATGTCTCCTGTCTGTTCCCCCCACCAGCCGCCTCCTGCCAGTCCCGCACCTGCGACATACGCGAGGTTGTGGCTGGTCCCTGGCGCGGGCGGCAATGCTGTGAGCGAGTGTGATTTGTCCGGATAGTATTTGGCAGCTGCTGTCCCGGCAATGGGCCAGGTGTCGTAGGTCTGCCATTTGCCGCTTGACACCGACGGGGTGGTGGCCGGACTGTCCCCTTCCCTCAGGAATACCATCAGCCTGGGTTCATCTAGGATTCCGGTGTCGTTTCCCTTGAGCCAGTAGTCCCACCAGAGAAGGGCCCTCCCGTACCAGTCATAATTGGGTCCTGGCTTGCCATAGTCGGGCCATGCATGGTTCCAAGGGCCTATGTCACCCTTGACGAACGCGCTTGAACTCTCGAAGATTTTCGGGACAAAGTCGCGGTAGCCGTCGAGAAGCCCTCCGACCAGGAACGCCGGGACGGTTATAGGAGCCTTGAAATTGACGGACTCCTGCCTCCAGAAATCACCATCCTTCTGCTCCCTGAAATAGAGGAATATCCATGGATCCTGGTTGAAGCGGTCGGCAAAGAAGCTTCTCGTGGTCTTGTATGACGGGCTGACAGGGAGCGCGTTGTCGGTGTCCACCTGCTGGCAGTACAGATCAAAGTGCATGACGCCGTCTATGTAGTGGATGTCGTTGAAGAAGAGGTCCCCCGAGCCGTGCGCCGCGATGATCGCCTTCAGAGCCGGAGGCTTTCTCGATGCAACCATCAGGGCGTTGAATGCGCTCCACGAAATACCGTACATCCCCACATTCCCGTTGGACCAAGGCATCTTGGAGAACTTGTCTATCACCGCCACCAGATCTCCTATCTCCTGCTCTGAATATTCACGCCATGGGACAGGGCCAGTGCTGCCTCCGGTGCCCCTGACATCAATCCTCGCGAAGACATAGCCGCGCCTGGCGAAATATGAAGCTTCCTGATAGTCGCCTATGTAGAAGAAGTCGTCCTTGCGGTACGGGACCTCCTCGAAGATGACCGGGAATTTCTCATCCGCCTTGGCGACAGGCATGTAGTAAGTGACGGCAAGCTTCACTCCGTCCTCCATGAGGATAAAGCCGTCTTTCACCTCGAACTCATATACGGGCTGGGATGGCACTGCTGGCCCCTGGGCATAGCAGGGCGGAGCAAGGACTGCGGTTAGGAAAACGATCGCGGAAAGAACAAGCATCCGCACGGCCGGAGATTCTCTTTTCATTCAGTTCCTGCCTCCTGTTGCTTGCCGTATCAGAAAAATACGGAAAGATAATTATCTTTCTTTGACGCATGCCATATATTCTGCGTCTACTGTTTTTTCGCCGACCTGATGGTCGAGATGATCTCGATCAGGATGAAGAGGACTACAACAAGGACGAAATAAAGCGCTGCCGGATGGGCTACGAAGAAATTGCGGAGCTTGTCGCCGAAGAAGCACATCGACAGCGACATGAAAAGACCGGCGATCGCTATGCCCCTCCAGTTCCCGGAACACCAGTCGGCGATCTTCTTGTCGCTGGCCGGCTTGATATATTTCGAATGGAGGTAGAGTCCGAGCATCCCCAGCACTATCGACGCGAACGGGAGGATGTTCACATGGAACAGCTTGTTCTCAAGCTCGTCGCTGCCGGCGAGGAGCATCTCAATAGAGACAAAAAGTATTATCAGGAGACCGAGCCACTGTATCTGCGGATATTTGTCCATCTTGCCGGCGATATAGCTCGAAGCCACCGCCATGAGGATTATCGAGAAGACAAGCCCGATGCCGAGGATGAGCAGGTTCTCACGGGCGGCGCCGGCAACCGCCAGGACGTTGTCAAGGCTCATGGACACGTCCGCCAGTACTATCAGCCATATGGCGGCGGCAAGTCCGGTGACCGCCGCACCTGCCGCATCACCTGCTCCATGTTTCTTCTCGGTACGCAGCTCCTTGTAGAATTTCCAAACTACATAGAGCAGCAGGAGCCCGCCAGCGAACTTCAGACCTATCACGTTCAGGAGCATCACTGCAGTACAGGCGAAAACTATCCTGAGGATGGTCGCCAGCACAACCCCCACCATGATTGCCTTTTTTCTCTGCGCACCATGAAGGCTCTTTGTCGCAAGCCCGATCACGATCGCGTTGTCACCGCTCATCACTATGTCGATGAGGATGACGTTCACCAGCGCAAAGAAGCCGGCCGGCGTGAAAATTCCGCTTATATGTGAAATGAGCTGTTCCATTTTCCCTTGATCCCTGTGCTAAGCCCGTGAAAATAATTCCAGACCTGCTATTTATCAAGTCTTTTCTGTACTGCAGCCCGGAGGACGGCTTTGAAATATCATATTGGAGCGTAGATTATACTACCAATCAATTATTTAGGAGGAAACCATGGACTTCTTCAAAAATACCTTCCTCGTCCTCTCTTCCGTACTTCTGGCGTCCTTCCTGGCCTCATGCCAGTCCGGCGGGGATGAAATGAGCGCGAACGTCGGGAAAAGAATCTCCATAGCCGGGGATCTCGTCAAGGCCCCTTCGGGCTACATGATCTTCAGGAACGCCGATCTCGCTTCAGTGTACCTGAGGCTGACACCGGAAGGCGCCTCAAATCCGGACACCGCCGGCAAGTTCAAGGATTTCACATTTAAAAACGACGGGAAGAAAGTTTCAGTGACAGGGACTCTCGTTTTCAAAAGGGTTGATTCCGCCAATAAATTCCCCGAAGAGACCGAGAAGCCTCCTACGGAATATTACCTGATCTACTGGGACGCAAAGGACACCCGGGTCGACGCCAGGTAGAATGCATCCTCTACAGGTTGAATATCTTCTGTCCAGGCTTCATCTGGGAAAGCATCTCGCCTTCATTCAGCTGTTCCAGGCGCTGGAGCTTCCTGTTCGACCTTCCGGTCTCATCCCGGTTCAAGGTGCGGTTGTCGCAGAATTTCCTTATGAATGAGACAGCTCCTGCCTTCGCCTCCTCGAAACCAAGCCATGAGCTGTCCTCCTCCGAGACATGCACT
>CAZDNQ010000440.1:0-4460 GCA_964506605.1 uncultured Victivallis sp.
CTGCAGATGCGCCCAAGATCATTCCGGACCATGTCGACTATCATGATGTTTTCAGCACGGTTCTTCTCGTCGGAGGCAAGCTGAACGGCCGCTTTCCGGTCATCTTCGGCTGTAAGGGAGCGGCTTGCAGTACCTTTCATCGGCATGCTCCTGATCCTTCCCGAAACAGATTCCAGGAAAAGCTCTGGTGAGTTTGAGATGATCTTGAATGCCCCCGTATTTACAAATGCGGAATAGGGGACAGGATGGGAAGAGTGCCGGTTCAGGAACAGGAGCGCCGGATCTTTTGGTGCCTTGCCGGTCATTCTGAACGTGTAGTTCGCCTGGTATATATCTCCATCATATATGAATTTCTTTATTTCCCCTGTGTTTTCAATATAAAGATTTTTCTTGGTATCTGCTGACAGGTCTATTGCTGGGCGGGAAGATGGTTTGAAATCCTCCGGGAATCTGAAAGTTGAAAAATGTCTATAGGTTGAAAACCAGGCAAGCGGGAATCTGCCGGGCTTGCGTGTCTTGTTTGCAGGATCGAAGGCGGGTGACGCCTCGTAGGAGATGAATCCAGCGGCGTATAGGCCGTTCTTGAGGGAGCGTTCGACTTTCCTGAGAAGGGGAATCACTTCAGGGATTTCAGATGCGCTGAAGGTTTCCACTGGATACTGGAATATACCCCATTTTCCGCCTTTTCCGGGAAGCCTGCATACCGTGGTGCCGGGATCCTCCAGAATATCTGTCGTTAGCTTTTTAATCAATGTCCGTCCATATAACTGGTTATAGGTCAGCCAGATGCCTGAAGTACCCTATTGCCGGACATGTCAATTGCAAGCAAATGTGCATTTATCGGTGTCGACACACTCGTGGATTTTTCCAGAAAACATGGGCTTTGGCCGTTTGAATTTGTAATGTGGCAGATTATTTTATGCGCTTTTCACAAATTGTTACGCTGCAGGAGCCGTATAGTTTCAGGCCTGGTGCGGCGTGGCCGGACAATGAAGTTCATAGACGGGGGGTAATATGGGTTCCGGGCATTATGCCAAGGCATGCTTCACGCTTGTGGAGATGCTTCTGGTGATGGCGATAATAATGATACTCATGAGCGCGATGCTTCCTGCGCTCAGCAAGGCAAGGGAGAAGGCGAGGGAGGCGGTATGCGGCAACAACCTGAAGCAGATAGGCTCGGCTGCTGTCTCATATGCAGATGAAAGCAATGGGTATGCGATGCCGTGCATATTCCAGACCACCAGCGGAACATCGACAAAGTACTTCAGCTGGATTGACTATCTCTACAACATGTCTTCAATCACTGATGAAACATTCCGCTGCCCTTCGATGGCTGATGAGGAATGCTTTGATCCGTATGGCGGACAATCAATCCCGCTTCCTAAATTCATTACGCATGCTTCATATACCATGAACGTGATAGGCAAAGGCTCGTGGGGAGGCGCGGACATAGGCGCCGATCCCATGAAATCCACGGGGTGGGGATATGATTCATGCACGCCTGTAAGCACGAGGAGGATACGCGATGCAAGCGGGGCTATTCTTGCTGCTGACGTGCTCAGGCGGAAGCCGGAATATACTTTCACCGACAGCGATGCAACCAGGATTGTGAGTTATCTTGAAACCGACCATGGTGAATATCCCATTGGAACAGGCACCGAGAAGCGGGATGTCGGCGAGCATCATGCACGAGGCTTCAACTCGCTTTTCGGCGACGGGCATGTCGATTCGATAAGATGTTCGGAGCCTAAAAGCTGGGTAGTCCTGACGGAATGACCAGGCATATGTTTCCATCAATGCACATTAACGTTGTATCCGCCGCCTGAATTTACTGAACCGTTGACCGGACCCCATCCGGAATTGGCAGAGACGCCTGAATTGTTTGCGTTGACACCGGCGGAAGGGATCGTGTCGCATCCGGAGATTACAAGCAGGGCGGCAAGAGACAAGATTGCAAGCATCAATTTCATTTGAATATTCCTCCCGGGGGCGTTTAATTCCACATAACCAGCTTTTTTTTTCGACATGTTCAAACTATAATATGTTGAAAATAAAATTAAAATAGAAAAACCGATGCAAGATAAATATTTGATATGGATATTCGCAGGCGAGGCGTCAGGGGACATCTACGGCGCCAGACTGGCAGAAGAGCTTAGGAACATGCTCCCGCCGGAAAAACTGCATATCGCCGGAATGGGCGGTCACCTCATGCGGGATGCAGGCGTTGACATCATGGTGGATTCCACCGAGCTTGGCGTCGTCGGACTTGTCGAAGTTCTTGAGAACATAGGCACTTTTGTTAAGGTTTTCCAGAATCTGAAGAACAGGGCCGTAAAGGAACGGCCAGACGCAGTCATACTTATAGACTACCCCGGATTCAATCTCAGGTTCGCAAAGCAGATGTACAACAATAAGATTCCTGTCATATGGTACATAAGCCCGCAGGTCTGGGCGTGGGGCAAGGGCAGGATACCAAAGCTTGCAAGGTATTGCTCAAAAATGATGGTGATATTTCCCTTCGAACCTGACACCTACAAGAACACCTCGCTCGATACCGAGTTTGTGGGGCATCCTCTTGTAAATATCGTCCACCGCAGGAAAGATCCTGGCATCGGACGTGATCCGAACCTTGTGCTTCTGCTGCCCGGAAGCAGGTTCAACGAGATCAACAGGCTTTTCCTGCCGATGCTTGAGACTGCGCTCATGCTGTATGGAAGGCATCCGGAGATGAAATTCGCAGTTTCCGCGCCGAGGAAGGCGATCTTCGAAAGGGCCAATGAGATCTACCGGAAGTTCTGCGAAGATCGCAAAGGAGAGAAACTGCCGGAGGTGAAAATATGCTGCGGGGAGACTTCCAGATTCCTGCAGGAGGCGTCAACAGGGCTTGCGGCGTCCGGAACCATAACGGTGGAAGCTGCGATAGCGGGTCTTCCCCTCGTGGTGGTCTACAGGCTGAATCCAATTACATACATCCTCGGACGCCTCCTCGTGAAAATTCCTTATTTCACGATGGTTAACCTGATTGCACGGAAACGCGTCTTCGAGGAGTTCCTGCAGGGTGATGTGAACGCTTCAGTCCTTTCTGCGGCTGTCGAGAAGATTTTGCCCGGAGGCCCGAGGCGCGGAGAGGTGGAGAAGGACATCGTAGGTGTTGTAGAGGCGCTTTCTCCTGGAAGTGCGGACGCCAGCAGGAGGGCGGCGGAGGCCGTCATGCAAAAGGTGAAATCTTTTTCATCGTCCCGGGAATGATGCCCGGAAGATCGTCCGCAACCAGCCCCCTTGCGCCGAATTCCCCGTCTTCCCCTGCGAGCCCATGTATGAACACGGCGCAGACTGAGGCCTCAAAAGTTGAGAGCCCCTGGGCTATGAATGAACCTATCATCCCTGCCAGGACATCCCCGCTTCCGGCTGTTGCAAGGGAAGGTGAACCGCTGCTGTTCACAAATGTCTTGCGCCCCCTTGCGGAGATGACAGTACGGTGTCCTTTCAGGACGACGGTTGAATGGGCCCTTTCAGCCAGTGCTCCGGCCTGCGAGAACCTGTCGGCATCCAGCATCTTCTCAAGATCCAGTCCAGCCAGCAGTCTTTTCATTTCGCCTGGATGAGGAGTCAGTACTGAAGGATACATCCGCTTTGTGATGATTTCAGGATTCTTTGATATTATGTTGAGCGCGTCGGCGTCGAACACTATCGGCTTTTCCAGTTCAGATATCATCATCAGGAGTTTTTTCACCGAGGTTTCATCGCTGATTCCGGGGCCGGCGACGACAGAGTCCGAAGCAGAGATGAGTTTGGCTATTTCCGGAAAGGCGCTGGCGGAGAAGAAACCCGAGCCGTTGTCGGATATCCTCCTTTCGATCACGGATTTCATATGGGGCTGGAGAAGTATGCTTTCTGGAACTGCGGCAGTTGCAATGCCTGCTCCGGAACGCAGTGCGGCTTCGGCGGAGAGGAAAGGCGCCCCGCAATACTTGCTGCTTCCTCCGATTACGAGAACATGCCCCCTGCTTCCCTTGTGCGAGTTCATATCCATCCGTCCGAGAAGTTTCCTTACGTCGGGTTCGAATATTGCATTGATGTCGGACGGGATCTTGTCAATGAGCGCCTGGGGGATCCCGATTTCCACGCAGCGGAGCCTTCCGCACAATGATGGACCATGCCCCGTGAAAAAGCCTCTCTTTGGCAGACCGATTGTGACTGTCAGATCGGCTTTAACTGCAGAGCCCCAGATAGAACCGTCATCTCCGCTCAATCCTGAAGGTATGTCGATTGAAATGACAGGTTTGCCTGCAGCGTTGATGCTTTCGATCCATTGTTTGTATGGCTGGCGCAGGAATCCCTTTGCTCCTGTACCGAGCAGGCCGTCGACTATTACATCGCCGTCTGAGAAGTCGCCGGGCCTGAGTTCGCCGCGGATTTCGCACGGTATGGACCCGGGGAGTCTTTCTGCGTTCAGCTTT
>CAZDNQ010000441.1:0-4460 GCA_964506605.1 uncultured Victivallis sp.
ACATATTATTATTTCATCAAGGCTGGAAACGGCAACGGCTGGTCTGCTCTCGGCAAGAGCGACTATGGCAAGGTGTCTGTGAAAGGACCTGCGACAGTTACCGCCACGAAAGGTGTGTATTCCGACAAGGTCTTGATAAGCTGGACCGCGGTTCCCGGTGCTACCGACTATGATGTATATCGGGATGGCATTTTTATTCTAGGCGGAAATACTGACGGAAGAACTTATTCCGACAGCCTCGGTAACACGGATCCGCATAAATATACTGTCAAGGCGAAGTACTCCAGCCTCTACGAAAGCGACTTCAGCCCGTCTGCAACCGGCCAGGCGCTTGCTACTGGAAAAAGCTTCACCGACACCGGACTTGCAGTCGGAGAGGATTCAGAAGTGCAGAACGACAAGGAAAAGGACAGCAGCACATATTTCTCGGTCGAAGTTCCTTTTGGGACGACGAGGCTTGTGGCGACAATCGATGGAAGTCCTGTCCTGGACAACGACTGCGATCTTTTTGCGAAGTTCGCAAGCTATCCGACAAAGGCGTCTTACGGTGTCAAGGGTGTTGAATCGGGCATGGCTGAGACGCTGACCGTCAGCAATCCTTCGTCTGGCACATGGTATTTCCTGCTGTACGGAACAACCGGCTATACAGGCGTCTCGCTCAAGGTGTCTTGTTATTCCGCGGCCGACATCGTCCTGACACAGGTCCCATCGAATGATCTTGCGGTCCCGTTCACTGCGAAGTTCGCAGGCAAGGTGGTTGATGCGGACGGCGCTGGAATTCCGGCCATAGTGGTCCGCGCGAGGAATCCTCTCACCGGCGCTGTCTCAGTGCTTGCAAAGACAGATGCAAAAGGCGTGTTCAAGTATTCGGCACCTGTAAACAGCGAGGGCGAGCACACATTCGACTTCTTCTTCAAAGATATAACAGATACGGCTAAGGGAACGGCGAGCCACACTGTTGCCACGAGGAAGGGATGCCTGCTGCCCGATGCCGTGAACTTCTTCGACATGTCTGCATACATTCCAGCCACGCCTGTGGAGGATGCGGACATGGACCACATTGAAGGCCTGCAGAATTTCCTGGACACCCGCAATGGCTGGGACGAGGATCCAATAGATGACGCCTATGGAACAATGTGGATAGAATATACGGTTCCAAAGGTGAAGGAAGATGCGAAGCTCGCAGCAAAGCTCGATGAAGGGCTCTACATGTTCTTCTACGGGGTTGAGGGTGCAGGCGCCGGGAATGATACTACCGCCACTTTGGCGTTTTCAGCAGTGCCTTTCGTCGTGCACGTGGAATCAACGAAGAAGGATGCTGTCCTCGCAAAACTGAAGACGCTCGGTATTATCGACGACACGCAGCTTGATGACATCAAGAACAACGGAAAGACCGGGATAGTTGCAATTGCGTCGCTCAGCTCACCTGACGACACTGTTGATGCTCCGGTGAACATATCCCTGGTGGCTTCAGAGCAGCTCGAAATTCTTGCGAAAGTCGCGGCTGGCGATGCAGACTATCTCGAGGCCGGAAAGTACTCGGATATGATTACGAATCTGATAACTGTCACGCTCGGAAACGGCAGGAAGATCAATGTCGTCACCGGTGTGTCCGTTAAGTAGGTGCGGGCCCTGGCCGTACCGCCTAAGGCGTATAAACCTATGGTGGTGCCTGAGGCTTGCCAGCCTCGGGATGGCGGGTAAACTTCAGTCTGTCATGTTTTCTTCAAGGGCTGAATTAAAAGCAAATGCTGCTATAGGCTAAGCCCGTACCTGCTCATAGTGTCAATCTAGTACCCGCTCACATCCGGGGAAGCGCATCTGGGGCAGGTGACTGGGGCCTTTGTCTTGAAGATCGTCCCGGTCTCAATGACAATCGTGGGATGCGCGAACTCGAGGCCGCAGTTCCTGCACCGGTCGCAATTGTACATCCTGGAGTCGCACTCGGGGCATTTCTGGTTGCCTATGCCTTCTGGAGGGATAGCCTCCGGGACGCAGCACTTGGCGCAGATCATATGCTTCCACTCCTTCGGCTGTTTGGCTTCAATGCCCATGGCGGACAGATAGCTGTATGCGGCAGCTATGATCGCAGCGATGACGCCAAATCCGATTAGGCAGGCCGCAGCCATCCAGGCCCGGCGTCCGGAGATGGAACTGCTGAGCTTTTTGGGAGGAGCCTTTTCCGCATGCCCATGTTGGACCTCGGCCTTTGGCTTTGAGATAAGGCTGTCAAGCTTCTGCTTCAGTTCGTTATGAGGCGCGGATTCTTCCGCTGAAGTGTCATGCGGGAGAGCCAGATATTCCCTGATATGGACAAGTATGTGTTCAATCTCATCAAGAGACGGTCTTTCGGCCGGATTCTTCATAAGCATCTGCTGGACAAGTTCCGAAAAGTATTGGGAGACTTTCTTGCCGCAGCTTCGGAGTGGCGGCGGGACGAGACTGAGCTGCCTCGACATTGAAATGGCGGGCTTGTCAGATTTGAACGGGTTGTCGCCTGTTATTGCCTGGTAGAGCGTGATCCCGAGGCTGTAGATGTCGCTCCTGCAGTCAACAAAGCCGGTCTCGTCAAGGTATTCCGGAGGCAGGTATGCGGTGCCGCCCCAGATTTCAAGCATTATTGGAACTGTTCCAGTTGCCCTGGGCGAGAGGATCCCGAAGTCGCTGAGCTTGTAATCCTTTCCGCATATCATGATGTTTTCAGGCTTTATGTCAAGATGGATGATCCCGTTGGCGGCAAGAACCTTCAGCCCCTTCACCGCTTCCAGCGCCAGTGTGACGGCCTCCGTCTCAGCCAGCTTCTTCTTCTTAAAGATTCCGGACAGGTCGCCGCCGTCGGCGAATTCCATCACCAGATAAAATTTGTCCGACATGCGTCCGTAGTCGAAAACCCTGATGATGTTGGGTGATGAAAGTGATTTGAGTTTTGCGGCGGACTCGTCGAAATTTTTCGGAAAGTCCTCTATATCAGGGGGGGTAATGAGCTTTATCGCGACGCGTTTGCCGTCTTCCTTGTCATTGCCGAGGAACACCACGGAATGCGCCCCGTATCCCAGCAGCTTTTCAATCTCATATCTTCCGGCTATCTCGACGTGGTTGCGCACCAGGTCGAGGTCCGTCTTGTGGACGGTCGCGTATTTGAGGAAGTTCTTCAGCTTGGCGATGAGGTGCTGCTCCTTCACAGGCTTGATGAGATAGTCGTTTGCTCCGGCGTTCATCCCGTTCAATATGTTCTCCTCGGAATCCTCTACGGACACCATGATGATGGGAATATTGGCACCTTCGGGAAGCTTCCTGATCTCGCGGCAGGCGGCGAATCCGTCCATCTCCGGCATATCGACATCGAGGATGACAAGTTCGGCCGGATTCTCCCTGAAGGCCTCGAGAGCAAGTTTCCCGTTCGTGCAGATTACTGCTTCGTGTCCGAGGAGCTCGAGCATCTGCAAATAGGATTTCTGGACTATAAGACTGTCGTCAGCTGCAATTATCCTTGCCATAGAAACCTCGTTGGCGAAATTTTATTCGACCGTCTGTCTTTCTGCATGCGTGTTTATCATGGATATGATTTCCAATAGATTTCACCCGACTGATATGATGTCCGTGCATTTGGGGTGTTTAGTACGTGTCCGTCGATGAACAGGGCGTTCGTTGCGTTCCTGCTGCCGCCGTGCCTCTTTGCCCAGTTCAGGTACGAGGTGGTGTTGCCGACGCCCCAGCTGTTGGCGGCACCGTCCTTTGTGCCGTAGAATGGAGGAGGGGAGTATCCGGGGAGGAACCGTTCGCAGGAGCCGTCGAATATGAGGGGTTCCTGTGAAGGCTTCGCGACTTTAGTTATCTTCACCATCTGCGTCTTCCACGATGAGGCGCCGCTTATCCAGCCAATGTCCGTACGCATCCCGTATCTGACCTGCGCATCGTTCCCGCCTCCAAGGTAGTAGGCGAAACCTGTCGGGCAGTTCAGCTCCGGCCTGATGAACTGCGCCCATCCGTAGTACGGGGAAGGATTGTTGATGTAGCTGGACAGATCCTTTGTGGTGTTGGCGAAATACTGTCCGAGGAACACATGCGAGCACCAGATCGGGCTCCAGAAAGTCGGATAGTTGAACTTCGCCTTTTCTGCGTTGTCGCCCCATACGCCTATCGGGGTGATGAACTCGCTGTAGTCGTTGATATAGTTTATGTGAGCATAGCCTATCTGCTTGAGATTGCTTATGCAGGCAGTGGTCCTGCCGCTCTCCTTCGCATTCTGTACGGCGGGAAGGAGGAGGGAGGCCAGGATCGCAATTATTGCAATTACAACCAGGAGTTCTACAAGTGTGAAACCGGGTTTTTTCATCAGACTCCTTATATCGTGAGCCCATGCAATGACTACATTATACGATGCCGCTCCCGATAAGTAAAGGGATCGGGAGAAGAAAAACAAGTCCTAGGCGGGGCGGCAATGGGGCAGGGCTCCTGGA
>CAZDNQ010000442.1:0-4445 GCA_964506605.1 uncultured Victivallis sp.
TCCACTGACGGAAGAACCATCAGGTCGGCAAGCGATAGCAGTTCAGGGACGTCTTTCCTGCTGCCTAGAAAGATGATTTTCTTGTCCAGTCCTTTTTCCCTGACCATCCTCCCTATAGATTCCTTTTCGCAACCGTCGCCCACAAGCATGAAACGGATCTTGCAGTCATCCAGGATCGAAGCCGCCTCTATCAGGAACCTGTGCCCTTTCTCCTCCTTAAAATTGGCGACCGTGATGATGCAGAAATCATCCGGCTCGAATCCAAAATCCGTCTTCTTCAACTTGCTGGTGGAAAATCTCCTGCGGAATTCGCAGACGTCAATCCCGTTGCGGACAAGCACGGATCTGCCTTTGAAATTCGGAAATATCCGCTTGAATGACTCTTCGACGGCCTTAGAAACAGGAATTATCATGTCCGCCCGTCCTGCCACCCATTTCATCCAGCATCCCAGCATGCCCACTGGAGCTTTCTGCACGGCATGAACTTGCATGACCTTGCCACGGACACCCGCGAGCATTGCCGCCGTCTGCCCAATCACATGGGAAAGCAGAAGATGTGTATGCACTATATCTATCCTGTATTTTCTGAGCTGGAAGGCAAGCTGGATTATCTTGAAGGGAAAATTGAATTTATTGATTTTCAGGAAGTAGATTTCATAGCCGCTCTTTTCCAGCATATCCGCGTAGTATCCCTTGCCGAAGAGGCAGAAAACGACAGGACGTATCCTGTTGCTGTCATACCTGGGGATTGCTGAAGCAATTGTGGTCCAGCCGCCGATCATGAGATCGTCGAATATCATCGCCACGTTCAATGGTCTTCCTGCAGGCTTGTCCATTTGATTCCGGCAATTAATGCACCAAATCATGTTGTTAAGTTAAGGCAAGCAGCGCGGAGTATCACCCCGCAGCCTCCCTCGGGACAATTATCCCGAGTTACTTCAAATGCCACCTTAACTTAGCAGCATTCAACAGCAACACAGGCATCTTGCCTGTGGACTAAGGTTATGCTGCGATCGGTCTACTGCTAAATATACACCGCTGGTTTTTATATGGAAACGCTGATAGGTTATATAACCCAATGGAAAAAACCGAAGACATTTACGTGTGCCCATCATGCAAAGGACAGCTGTCGCTGACAGAGGAGTCCTTGTCATGCTCCTGCTGCGGGAGGAAATACGGCAGAAGCAGGGGCGCATGGGATCTCAGGACAATATTCACCGTCCCGGGCACTGGCTGGGATGCTGGAGAGCTCGATCTTGCATATGAGAAATACGATGGGGGAAGCGGGTTCAAGGACAGGAGGATGTATGCTGCAAGCGAAGGCATTCCCATTGCAGCCGACCAATACCTTGAGGCCGAAAAGGAACTGAAAATAAAGAATTTCATCAGGGAGGCAAAACCTCCGCACCTTCTTGATCTCGGCTGTGGAACAGGCTGGTTCTCCTTTGAAATATCAGAATGCAGCCCCGGAAGCGTCATCTGCGGCATAGACATTTCCACCTACAGGACAGGCCTCTTCCAGGATCAGATTGACAGAGCAGGCCGCAGGGAGAAGATATTCGCGGCGGCGGCAAACGCTGAAAACCTGCCATTCAAGAATGGTTACTTCGAAGTGGCGGTAATGGACGAGGTGGTTGAACATCTCCAGGATCCTGCCAAAACTCTTGCGGAAACAATGCGCGTCCTGAAGCCCGGGGGATGTCTCATTTTGACAACCCCTTCAAGGCCAATGGCCAGATTCTGGAAGACTGCCGCAATAATTCCGACCCTGCTGAAGCGGCTCATCAAGAATGAACCGCTCCGGAGTAAGTGCTACGGGAGCATCTATGAAAAACTTCTTTCCAGTTCCGAGCTCATGGAGCTGTCCAGCAAGGCAGGGTTTAGAATTGAACGGTGGGAAAAGGCCATATTCCTGCCCCATGAATCCTATCTGCAGTTCATACCGCCGCCACTGCTTGGCGCAATGATCCCTGCCGCCAGAATTCTCGGCAGGATTCCATTTTTAAAATTTCTCGGATTGCATCACCTGATACTCCTGAGGAAAAAATAAACACTGGCAAGATGTTTAACTGCCCTTGGCAGCGCCGAAGGCGACCAAGGCCTGTGCTACATTCTTCCGCGATGCTATATTAATGCATGAATAGAATTTTTTTATCATTGTTCCTGGGCATCATTCTGCCCTGTCAGGTTTTCGCCCAGGCGCAGTCATGGCATTCCGGCCTGTTCAGGGTCAACACGACCATCAGCGCCGGGGATGAAAGCATAGAGACAATCACCTCAAAGGCCGAAAGGAACGGCATGGAATTCGTCGTCTTCAGCGACCAGTTCCTCGTCAAGGGCGAATACGGACTCCCCCCGTTCAGGAACATCATCAAGAAAAGCGTCGACAGGAAGAGCATAACCACATACGGCATCGACGAGTACCTGACCAGGATCAACGATGCAGGCAGGAAGCATCCGGACCTCGTGCTAATCCCCGGCGCCGACATAGCCCCGCATTACTACTGGACCGGCTCCCCTTTCAGGAACAACCTGACAACCAGGCAGTTCAGCGAACAGCTGACCGTGTTTGGAAGCGGGAACACGGAGTTCTACAGGAAACTGCCTGTAATACACAATGACTATATGTCCTTCTCCTTCCTCGGCTTCTTCTTCTCGCTCCTGCCGCTGTCAATATCCGCTGTCGGAGCGCTTATCCTGCTCTCGCTGAAGAAGACATATTACTCTGACGCCCAGGGCAACAAATATTACAGGCACAAGAAGACCAAGCTTTCGATTGGGATATTCCTGATAATCACCGGCCTTCTGTGGTGTGCGGACAACAGGCCCCTGACCTGCAAGCCGGGATTCGACCAGTATTCCGACTTCGATGCAAAGCCTTATCAGAAAGTCATAGACTATGTCAGGAAATACGGCAGGGATTCGGCAGGCATTATCTGGTCCGCGCCTGAAGCCAAGATGAAGGACAAGATATATGGCATAAACCTCATTTCGGCGCCATATCTCGACGACATCGAGAGGACCAGCGGGCATAACGGTCTTGCCGGCGTCTACGGCGATGCATTCCACGCCCACGAGGCGGGAAACACCTGGGACAGGATATTGCTTGAATACTGTTCCGGCAAGAGAGCTGTACGCCCGGTGATTGTCGGTGAAGCAGACTATCATGGAAAGGTTCGGATCAATTTCATCCAGACGGTCATAAACTGCCCTAAGGTCAATCTTGAAAATGCCATCTACTGCCTGCTGGAAGGCCGTTCATATGCAGTATCCATGCCGGGGGACAAGCGCATCTGCATTGACAACGCATCCGTCGAAAACGGCATATGCGTTTCCGGTCCGGGCGAGATCGTGAAATACAGCCCCAGGTTCCCGGTCGTGTTCAACATCAAGGGCAAGGTTGAACCTGAAACCAAAGGTGAAAAGCATCCGGGGGAGATCTTCATAGTCATGGACGGAAAGGAGATAGCCAGGAAGACCATAAACCTTTCAAACTTCACCCTGATAGAACAGATACCGGTTTCGGAGATGGACAAGAAGCTGAACCGGCACTATCTGAGGTTCTACATCAAATCCCCCAGCGCAGGATTTGTCCTTTCTAATCCGATATTCATTGACCTCTGACAATGTCAAAGCATCTTAAAATAGCGGCCATCTCACTGATACTGCTTGGGCTTGCAGCCAGGATCGCCGTAGTCTGCGCCGGCGGACCGTCGCCGCATTATGCGGAAAATATAAATACCGACGAAATCAACTATCTTGAACTCGCCTCTAACATCGCCGACTCCAAATGCTACGGAGCATGGTCCGAGGGATTCTATACCCAGTCCACAAGATCCCCCGGATATCCCGCCTTCCTTGCGTTCTTCAATCTTTTCTACGGGAAAGGCCATCCATGGCTCCCCCAGATCCTCAACATTCTACTTGAGTCGCTCAACATCATCCTCGTCTACCTGGTTGGCAGGACCATCTATGGGAATCGAACCGGACTGGCAGCGGCGCTGCTCTATTCCTTTCTTGGCGCCTGCTTCATATATGTCAAGTTCGCAACATCCGAGATATTCTCCGTCACCCTTCTCCTGACTACATGCTTCTACCTGGCAGGCCTGAAAAGCCATTACAGATATTCCATAGCCGGGTTCGTCATCGCCTTCGCCTGCCTGATCCACACAAAGCCCGCATTCCTGCTTGTCCTTCCATTCGCCGCGTTGTGCATCTATGCCGGAATCCCCTACGAAAAGATGAAATCACGGCTTCTCAAGTCGGCAATCCCCGTCCTGATAATAGCGCTCCTGTGCATTCCATGGACTGTCAGGAACTACAGGGTCCATAAGACAGTCGTCCCGGTCTGCACCTTTGCCGGCTGGCACCTGCTCGCAGATGCAAGAAACTCAAACTCCTTGTCCCTGGAGGATCTGACCAACTACATCTACGATCCCGCCCGC
>CAZDNQ010000443.1:0-4419 GCA_964506605.1 uncultured Victivallis sp.
GAAAAAGCCAGCAATATCCCGTTGATGTTCTTGTTGGGTTCGATCGCTCCTGCATACATTAGGAAATCGCCTGCAGGGAGGGAATACTTCCTGAGGAATGAAGACCTTTCTTCGTCAGAGATGGAAAATTCGTGGAATTCCTTTCCTACGCCCAGGGGTATGGCGCTTATTCTTTCAGGTTTTACACCAAACATCTCCTCCAGTTCCTTCTTGTTCGTTTCCGAAACTGTTATCAGCCTGACGGATCTGCTGATTGTCCTCTCGAGTTTCTTCATTTCGGCCTTGGCCCTGGCTGGGGCAACGAACCGAGGGCATTTTAAAGACAGGAATCCGTGCAGGGTGGTGATGAATTTTTCCCCGGATGCAGGTATGTAGGCGGAGCCGCCGGGGAAATGTACAACATCCGTCTTTCTCCTGGTCCAGAAGGAAACTGACGGGAAAGATGAAATGGACCACGACGCATTGAGCAAACGTCCTGGCAATGAGGAGAAAATCGGGTTGAACTTAGGATTTGAAATATCCGGCGGGAGCGTGCTGGAACAGGGCTTGTAGCCAAGATAGATCACGGAATAACTGTTCTCGCTGTCTATCTCTGAAAGCTCATTGATGAGATTCCATGTATATCTCTGGATCGCCCTTATATCATTGATTGCAGGAGTGCCGTCTATTGCTATATGCATGTTGATCCTTGATAAATTCTGGTTGCGGAGCGCTGGCGTCCCGCCGGCATTTATTGGTTAATAATAGCTTCTAATGCTCTCATAGTCAATGGAAGTTGCATCATTGCATTTTAGGTTTTGTCATATAGATTTTTAGAGTAATTGCTATCTCAATCAAGCAGGATGTCGAATATGCTGGCTGATTACACTATAATTGTTCCAGTCTTCAAGCTTGAAGGCAACAAATATATTGGACAACTGCTTCAATCTATAGCTTCACAGACCTTTAAACCTCTGGAAGTCCATGTTGTTTCCGGAGATTCACGCCAGGGCAGGTCTATCAACTATGGTGTCTCAGTCTCCAGGACGAAGTACATAGCCACTCTCGATGACGACAGTATAATCGATGATCCCATGCTCTTTGAGAAACTTATAAAGGCAATGGAATCTGACTCCACGATAGGTATTGGCGGTGCTTCATGCCTGATTCCTCAAGATGCATCCCCTCTCCAGAAGAAGGCTATGAAGGAGATTCCAAGGAGATTTTTCCCCGTTCAGGAAGAGAATGTCGACTCCGACATGGTCCAGCACCCTTGCCTTATCATGGAAAGGGAGTTTTTCACCAGGATAGGGGGGGAAGACGAATCTCTCGTAAGAGGTCTGGATCCTGTCCTCAGGAAAAGGGCTAGAGATGCCGGGAAAAGGGTAGTGATTATTGCCGATACATGGGTATATCACGCCTTGCCTGGCACGCTGGGGGGGATCATGAAAATGTACTACAGGAACGGGCGTGGCTCGGGATTTGCCCTGAGATTCTATCCGGAGAAGATACTTGAGCTTTCAGACGGATATGACAAAGGGGCATTTGTAGAGAAAAGGCCTATGCCCTACAGGATCGTCAGGCGGATAGGATATATACTAGGTTCCATTCTAACATTGAAATTCATACGTTTAGCAATGGAGGTGTCATATACTGCCGGGCTTATAAAGGAATATCTTGCTCCTGGATATACCTTGGAGAAACCGGAGATACAAAATATCAGCACAAGCGAAAAGGAAGGATATCCATTCAAATACTATCTGCATGAGGTCAGGCTTAAGAAATGATGAATCTCTTTTTAACCACTAATCTACACTAAGCAAACACTAACAATCAAGTTCCTTTCAGGGCTTTTTGCCAGAGAACAAGGGAGGCTATCATCCAGATGCGCATATGATGGTTCATCCGTCCGGACTGATGCTCCTTCCAGAATCCTTCAACGGCTTCCTCTTTCAGATAAGTGTTCCAAACTCCATTGTTTTCAAAAATCAGAGAATGTATCCAATGCTTGATGGGTTCCTGCCTGAGCCATTGTCCGAATGGCATCGAAAAACCCTTCTTTGGAAGACCGGTAATATGGGCCAGATTCCTTCTCCTAGCAATCTCCCTCAGGATTGCTTTCGGAATACCATTCCTCATTTTACTGGCAGAGGAGATTTTGTTTGCGAATTCCGCAAACCTGTGGTCGAGGAACGGAGAGCGGCATTCGAGGGAAACTGCCATGGAGGCAATGTCAAGTTTCACGAGTATGTCGTCGCAGAGATATAGGCGCTGGTCGGCCTCGAGCCATCTGTCTATTGGATTGTCGGAAGAAGCCTCCCTGTAATATGACGCGAACCTCTCGATTTCTGAAGTCCTGGAATCTGCAGCTGATCTGCTGAAGTCGTTTTGGAACGCAGAATCTCTCCATCTCCTGTGGAAAAGAGGTGCGATATTCTCCCCCTTGAGAGGAAGGGGGAATACAGAAGAAATTGAATCATAGAGCTGGCTGTCGGGATTTGATGCAGTCAGTATCCTGGATAGCGAGGCAGCGGCTTTCTTAATTGTAAACGGAAGCGAGCCGAAAGAGTTGTATAGCGTATTCCTCAGATAGCCGTTATAGCCCGCAAACAGCTCATCTCCTCCGTCCCCTGTCAGCGCCACCTTTACAAACTGCCTGGTCTCCCTGCTTACGTAGTAGGTCAAAATCGATGAATAATCAGAGTATGGCTGCCCATAGCTGGCTGCCAGCTTTTCTGCGACGGGTATGAAATCGGGAGAGACTTCCAGGGTGTTGTGTTCCGTGCCAAGAAGCCGTGCTGTTTCAGCAGCCTCTCCGGATTCGTCGGTGAAATACTCTTTCCCGGTGCTGATGGTGAAGGTCCTGACAGGAGCCGGGGAATATTTCATCATTGATGATGTGATGAGCGCAGAATCAATTCCGCCGGACAGGAATGAACCGAAGGGAACATCCGCCCTGAGCCTGAGCCTGACAGATTCATCAAGCAGCTCCTCGAGCTTTCCGTAATCCGGCAAATCCATGTCACCTGTGACAGTTGGCTTCCAATATTGGGAGGTGAAAATTATTCCGCCTCTTATTTCAAGGGTATGTCCTGGGGGCAGCATAAAGACATCCTTGTAGGCGGTTTCGGGATTCGGAATGAATCCATATCTGAAATACTGGGCGATCGCAGCGCCGTTGGTTTCATTGCGCTTGAAATTATCAAGAGGGAAGAAAGCCTGGAGTTCCGAGGCGAAGTGGAAATTATCATTTCGTTCAAAATAATAGACTGGCTTCTGTCCGAACCTGTCCCTGGCAAGGAACAGCGTACCGCTACGGCTGTCATATATGCAGAACGCAAACATGCCGACCAGATGGTTGACCATCTCCTTTCCGAATTCCTCCCAGAGGTGTACCAGGACTTCTGTATCACCTTTGTTCCTGAAGACATGCCCCTTTTTCACCAGCAGTTCAATCAGTTCGACGTAATTGTATATTTCACCGTTGAATACAGTGCAAACTGTACCGTCTTCGTTTGAAAGCGGCTGCCTGGAACCTGAGAGATCAATGATTGAAAGACGCCTGTGCCCGAGGACGGCCATGGATTCGGTGTCGGGAGGTGCCACTCCAAGGGAGATTTTAACGGTCTCTCCCGGACAGGCTGATGCATAACCGAAGTCATCGGGCCCCCTATGCGCGAGGGCATTTGTCATCTTGACGACATCGGATGACATCCTGTTCCTGGTCTTGCCCAGTATTCCAGCTATTCCGCACATGAGATTCCTTGTTTTGGGTATGGATGGCTGGATGACTGGATGATTGGATGGATGGGTATCAGAGATGCAGTCATATAATAGTTCATTCTCAGCACTCCTTTATTCCCTGTCTGTCATCTGTCATTCCGGTGACTTTTTAATTGTCCCATATGCATTCCCGATTGAATAGGCAATATAGAATGCAAAACCGAAGATTTTAAGTGTGAACAGCATATAAAATATCCTATATGCCATTCTTGCGATCCTGGCTCCAAGTCCTTTCCTAGGTGTGAAATCTCTTGTAAGCTCATCATCTGTCTCGTATATGAGTTCCGGGTGGGTTTTCCTCACGATGGCTGAATTCCTGCCTTTTATGAATGCGCTGGACAGAAGTGCGCGAAGGGAGGCTGGAGCCGGATGATATACCCAGGTGTCCGGAACTATGCAGACCCTGTATCCTGCCTGTCTTGTCCTGTGCCTGAGATCCGGATCCGTCCCTGACACGATCTCCGAGTTTTCCATGCCGATTTCCCTGAAGATTTTTGCAGGCATGCACAGGCAGGCATGTGTGACCATGTCACTGTCGACAAGTTCCTTCTGGACTGGGAACATGGCTCGCGGGAGCTGTGGCGCGGAAAACTTCTGGAACCAGTTTGAATCTTCAGGCAGGATCTGGGAAGCTCCTGACATCCCCAGTTTTTCTGT
>CAZDNQ010000444.1:0-4415 GCA_964506605.1 uncultured Victivallis sp.
GGGCGAACTCGGTGGCAAATGGGTGGAACGCTTCGGCGGTCTCGTCCTGATCCTAATCGGCATCAAGATAGTCTATGAGCATATGAGATAAATTCTTTCGACACGCGGCAGCACCGAATGAATTTATTCCGTCTCCTCTATCCCTGTCCTGACAAAAATCTCCTTGGCCATGGATTCATCTACTGCGAACTGGCTGTTGCCGAGTTTGAACAGGAACGACGGGAAGGTCTGAATCATCTTCACCTTCATGCCGGGCACGACACCTATCGCCATCATCTTCTGCATCTTCGAGCCGTCCCTGGTATGGATGTATGCGATCTTCCCGCCCTGGCCGGGGGCTAGAGATGACAGAGGAGAGACAATTTTCAGCTCCTTGTTCTCCCGTGCACAGCATTTCCCCGGTGGGATATCATGCCCGTGCGGACATAGCTTCGGATGTCCTAGCAATGTGCAGATCCTGTCATCAATCCCCTTGTGGAGCAGATGTTCGAACTCGCAGGCCTTCTCATTTGCAAGTCTTCCTTTGACATCAAGAACATCCGCCAGGAGGCGTTCTGCCAGTCTGTGCCTCCGCACAACGTCTCTTCCATGCTTCCTGCCCTTCTCAGTGAATACCAGCGACGAATTCCGGAGTTCGCCATATCCCGACGACACAATCTCTTCCAGTGCCGTATCGTTCTCCTTCAATCCCATTATCTCCAGTGTCGCCAAAGGTATTTTCTTCTCCTCCAGCTTCACCCAGAGCGATTCAAGTATCTCCTCAGCCTTGTTGCTAAGCATATTTAATTCTCCTTATCCTTAGGGAACTTCTTACCCATCAGCCGACAACTGACACCCGACAACTGACGGCTTATCTTCTTTATCCACTCCGGCGTCTTCGGCGTCTCATAGCCGCAGTTCGGACATCTGACCAGCCTGCATTTCTTCGCCATCATGCAGCCTTCACAGGCTGATGCAGCCGCATTTTCATCAAATTCATTCCCGCACAATTGGCATTTCATAGATGTATCCCCGTTATCTTCAGAATTGTGCTTAGAGCTATTCCGGTGGCGAACGAGAAAAAAAGGACGAACACCGAGATTCCGACGCCAATCTTCCACCCGCGCTCCTTGATGTTCATTATAAGCTGCGCAATGCACGGAAGAAAAACTGTCATCACGACACTCGCCACCAGCAGCTGGTTTCCGTTCAACAGGCCGTCCGCGTCCAGCTCATAGAGTCCGGCCGCTCCATAGTCGCGCCTGAAGAATCCGAAGAAGAATGCGACTGCGGACTTGTCCGGCAGATCGAGCAGCCTCACAGGATGCACAAGCATTCCGACCAGGATGTCGAAGACTCCAGTTATCTGTCCAATCCATATAAGGCCGCTCGCAAGAATGAAAAGAGGCAGCACCTCGACAAAGTACCATACCATCCTCGTGTATGTCTTGACTAGGACGTTCGAAATCTTCGGCAGCCTGAGTGGAGGTACTTCCATGAAGAAGACCGGATTCTCGCCGGGCAGGATCTTCGCGCCCAGGAAACCGACAAGAAGGAATATCAGGACTATTATCGACGCCCATATGATGAAACCCGGCAGGTTGTTCTTGAACAATGTCAGTATCACGCCCAGCTGGGCGGCGCACGGCACCGCAAGAGCCAGCAGAAGCGTCGCCATTATGCGCTCCCTGTTGGTGGAGAGGGTCCGGGTAACCATTGTCGCCATTGTCTTGCAGCCCAGCCCCAGTACCATGGGGATGACCGCCCTGCCCGAGAGTCCGATCTTCTTGAATATCCTGTCAATTAACATTGCAAGCCTCGGCAGGTATCCTGTATCCTCAATCACGGCGAACACGATGAAGAATGTTCCGACAATAGGAAGAATAATGGCTACCGCATAACGTATGCCCAGGGTGACAATCCCATATTCGCCGACAAAGAGCTGCTGGACTGGAATCCATGGTATAAAACTCTCCGACAGACGTGTGACATATGGGTTCACATGCTTTTCAAAAACACCTCTTTCCAGGAAATCCACCAGGATGCCGGCACCAAAGCCTCCTATGAACTTGTAGAAACCAAAGTAAAGGACGAGGAGGAGAATCGGTATTCCTGTCAGAGGATTCATTGTCCAGCGGCTGAGCGTTTCTGCAAGTCCCGGCTTCTCCGGAGGCTTATGGCTTACGACCTTTTCGGCGATGTCAGCAGCCGCCTGGTAGCGCCTGAGATTGAGTATATAGTTAACAGAATATCTCCCCTCATCGGCGGTCTCATCTGCGAATTTCGCAATTTCCCCGAATCCAGGCTCCCTGTCCCTGGCGAGGATCGACATCTCCGGATCCTTTTGCAGCAGCAGCAGTGACACGGTCCGTCTGGAGACCATGTAGTCCGCCACGAGCAATCTCCCCATGCCATTGATTTTCTCCTCGGTCGCCTTGTCGTATTCCAGCAGGAAATTCCCCTTCGCGGAATATCCGGCTATTGCTTTCCTGAGGAGGTCGATACCCTGGCCCGTTATTGAAACCGTCGGAACCACAGGCACTTTAAGAATGGATTCAAGCGCGGAGACATTTATATCCATTCCGATTTTTCCGGCCTCATCCATCATGTTCAAGACCAATATGACAGGGAGCCCCGCCTCTATCAGCTGGAAAGTGAAGGGCAGCATCCTTTCGAGATTTTTCGAATCGACGACATGGATCAGGACATCCGTCTTTTCCGAAATGATGATCTTTTCCGAAACTCTTTCCTCATCGGTGATTGGCGAGAGGGAATACATTCCCGGGGTGTCGACGATCTCATACTCGAGACCTTCAATCATTCCTGCGCCCCTGGATATTTCCACGGAAGTCCCAGGATAATTCGAGACGGTGGAATAACTGCCGGTAAGTTCATTGAAAATGACACTCTTACCGACATTCGGGTTGCCTGCTATCAGTATTTTTTTCTGCTTCTTATCCATATTGCGGATCCATTTAATTAGGTCGCCCTAACTCCATTGTCAAAAAAATAGCGGCTGAGCAAACAACAGCCAAGAACACGCCTAAATTAGGCTGCCCTAACTGCTTTTCAAGGCACAATTTCAGAAATTAGTGTAAGTTGCTTGAAATAAAAGAAATACCATCAATACAGATTGATGAATCTCTCGGTAAGTTCTTCGTTGATCACAGCATGCTTTATATATATGTTGGGTCTTTCGCGCAGATTGATCTTCAAAGGGGGATTCTTCAACCTGTCCTCATTGTCCATGACAATATATATGATGGGCCTCATTATGAAACTCTCGTTTATGCCGACTATCTTCGCCGTCTCGCCGGAACTGAGCTTTACGAAGCTGCCCATGGGGTAGATTGAAAGCTTGTTGAAGAACAGTCTCACGATGTCCTGGTTGAAGTAGCTGTTCATCTCGCCACGGATCTTCTTCATGGCGTCAATCGGAGTCATGACTTCGCCAAAGCTGCCCTTGTGTGTAAGCTTCACGAATTCACTGCAGAGATGAATGATGATGGCGTACTGGTACATCGACTCCTGCAGGCTTGTCTTGCTGAGAATGTTCTTGTCGCTCTTCGCGAGCGTGTTGAGGAATTCAATGGACTCGGCATGGAAGTCGTCGATCTTGATCTTCCTGATATATTTTTTAGCACTGAGCTCATATTCCTCGGTCTGCCTGAGATTCTCCATCTTTTCGAGATTGGTGTTTCCAGTCTCAATGTCAAGTATGCCTATGTTGTTGCACAGGCCCGCGATCCCGATATATGAGAGGTGGTTGTCGGAAACTCCGAACTCATAGGATATCTTCAGCGAATAGATCATCACGTTTATGCCGCTGATGACAATCATCTCGGAAAGTTCCTGCCCGGTATGGTGGTGTATGTATGAATATGGCGCATTGGAAAGCCCGAGAAGCATCCTGTCATCCTTCTTGATGATTGATATGATGCGCCGCACCGACGCCATGACAGGGTTGAAGTCGACGGTCTCCTGGGACTGCATCTGCCTGCACTTGTCATTGAAGAGTGTAATGAGGCTGAAATATGCGTCCTGGGATTCCTTGAAGACGCCAAGTAAATCCTGATCCTGCTGCATATTGTTATTTCCGCTGATTTCCGGCATTGTTCCTTCCCCCGGTAATACTGGGAGCCCTCATTAAAATAATTAATATAACATATATCATGATTATTTGAACTAGAAACAGGATAGATTCATATATTTTAGTATATCTTATTGTCAATGCGGATATTGCGACTGTCGCACTGGTAAGCCATATGATGCGGACGGCATTGACCTGGCAGAAACCCATGTTCATCAGGCGGTGTCCGATATGGTCCTTGCCGCAATAGACGATCGACTCCCTTATGGATTTTGTTGTTCCATTAAGCCTTCTGCTTATTATGACATAGCAGAGATCGAATATAGGTATGCTCAGGACCGCGATA
>CAZDNQ010000445.1:0-4403 GCA_964506605.1 uncultured Victivallis sp.
CATCATCACCCAGCATATAACCGAACCTTTCCCTCCGCCACGGCTGAGGAATCCGGATGTTTCCGAGGAATGTTCAGCTCTTCTCGAGGCAATGATGGCGAAAAAGCCGGTACAGCGCCAGCAGAGCTGGGAACAGGTCATAGCCGATATCAATGATGTGCTGGACGGGAAGTTCCCGGAAACAAAGCGGCCCGGAACTGGAGAGTCCGTCATTGCGAAAAGCGCGAAGATTCCCCCAGGCGTTTCCGAAAAGAAGATTTCCAGGAAGACAAATTCCGGTGTCCAGCCGCATACTCTTCAAACAGCGCCAGCCAGATCTTCCTCTTCTGCGAGAATACTCCTTGTGATATTCCTTATTGTTGCGCTCATCGGACTGTCCGCCGGAATAACCCTGCTGGTGATGAATTCGACAAGGACTCCTGAACCACAGAAGACGGTTCTGCTGCAGAAGCCACCGCAGGCGGTCGAGACCGCAGTTCCACTTCAGAAGCCGCCACGGAATGAACCTCCTGCCGCGGCGGTACAGACGCCCCCGGCCTCTGAGCCGATGCCTGCGGCACCATTCCGGCAGCCTGATCAGAAAACCGAGCATGACAAGGCACCTGAGATTGTCGTCGTCCCAGCTGATGTAGTCAAATCGCCCCAGGTTGTCGACAGAGCCTTTGATGTCAACCAGGAAATCCCTGCAGTCGAGAAACCTGCTGCGATAAATGAAAAGTTACAGCCCGATTCTCCGGTTGATAAGCTCAAGGCTGAACTTGGCGCTTTAAACCCGGAACTGAGAGTGGACAGCGTAAGGATGGAGGTCGGTGACAACGGAGTATGGAAGATCGATCTGAACAACCGGCCTGCAAGCAACATCTCTCCCCTGACGCCTCTCCAGATATCCTTCCTGAACCTGTCACGCACGGGGGTGGCCGATATCAATGCGCTCAGGAACGCAAAACTCAACGAGCTCTACCTCGACTGGACCAATGTCACCGACCTTTCCCCTCTGAAAGGACAGCCGATAAAAACGCTCAGCCTCTGCGGCCTCAGCATAAAGGACTTCTCCCCTCTTAAGGACATGCCCCTCGAAAGCCTCAACCTGAGCGAGAGCAATGTGAAGGACATTGGCTTCCTCAAAGGGAAACAGCTGAAGATCCTGTCGATGCGCAGGACTGATGTCGCCGACCTGAGCCCGCTGAAAGGGATGAAGCTTGTCCAGCTTTCTGTTTTCGAGACAAACTACAAGACCCTCAAGCCGATCGAGGACATGGATCTCGAGACGATAGTCATCTCGATACGCTTCCTGAATCCGGATACGATGAAGATACTGAAGAAGATGAAGTCCCTGAAGTTCATCTATCCCGGTCCGGACAACAAGATGACCGCGGAGGAGTTCTTCAGGAAATTCTCAGATCCAGGTGCGCTTCCTGGCCCAAGCCCCGGTCCCGGCGGTATTCGCCGCCCCAACTAGCAGAGGTTTTATAAATTCAAGTTGGTATATGTGAATTGCTGGTAGTTAAGCCATTCTTGGCTGTGTTCTTTAATTCAGCATGACACGCAATAATGCGTTAACTACAAACGAGTCTGGTTGGAGTTCACAGCTTTAGCGTGTGGTTTTATTCAAAAGGATCTATTGGGTTATAATGAAATATATGCAAAACATTTTTAATTGTGCAATGATGCTCTCAATGATTTTCATTGCTTCCTGTATTTCTTCAGGTCCAGCAGGAGAACAGAAAGATACGAGGTTGAAGGATGGGGAGGAAATTTTCAGCAAGCTTTATCCGGATATTTCAGAAAATGAAAAAACAGATACCACTCTAATCATGGATGGAGTACCACTAAGGAACTTTACAAAATTCTTTTCGGATTTCCTTAAATTTGATTACGTAGTTGATAATGCGGTTACAGGAAATGTAAATCTTAACGTGAAGTCGAAAAAATCACGAAGAGAACTATGGAACTTGTTTGTGAATACAATCTGGAGTTCCGGCGCATATTGTACCCTCAAGGAAAAGACTGTCTATATCCTGCCAATTGAGAAGAAGTAGGTACGGGCTTCAGCCTGTACCATTCCTAGTATTCTTCAAGCTGAAGATGGTACATGCTGAAGCACGTACCTACTTGAACTTCACCGACACATCCCCGCTGTAGAGCTTGCGGGTGTTTCCGTCGGGCAGAGTCAGGATAAGCGCCCCGTCTTTTCCTATGTCCTTGAAAATCCCAGTCACCTGGAAACCTGATTCCGGTATTATATCCACCTTCTTCCCGATGAGGATGTTCTCCTTTTTCCACGCCATGAAAAGGAGATCCGGCGACTTCACTGCAATGCCATAGTTCCTGATCAGCGCCGAATGGAGGGAGAGCGCGAACGCGGTGATGTCGGTCTCTTTCCCGGTTTCAACATGGACCGATGAAGCCTTCAGCCTGTTTGTCTCAAAGAAATCCCCGGCGGTGTTCAGGTTTATTCCGATGCCCACGACGGTTCCATCGGCCTTGTTGTAGCTCTCTGGACAATGCCTCTCCGACAATATCCCCGCAACCTTCAGTGATTTTGTGAACACGTCATTGGGCCATTTGATCCAGAACGGAATTCCGGGAGCGTATTGCCTGAGCGTCTCAATCGCCGATACTGCGCCGATATATGTGTTGTGTGCAGGAGGGAGCGCAGTCTTGACGACAAAGCTGGCATAGATGTTCCCCGGCGGGGAAATCCATTTCCTCCCACGCCTGCCTTGCCCTTCGGTCTGCTCCTTTGCAAGCACCATGGACGAATCCGCCAGCTCTGCGAAGTTCGCAAGCGCATAGCGGTTGGTCGAATCAATCTTCTCCAGAATTATTATTTGAGATTTGGGCATAGTGATTTAATCCATGTACGCCAAGTCTCTCCGAGACTGGCTCTCAAAAAGCCGCTTTCATCGAAAGCAGGCTTGCTGCTTTTGTTCGCCGTTGCACCGATACGCCGGTTCTCCGGTTCAGGTCTCGGGCAGGAATGCCCGAGTTACCCGATCTTTATTGGTTTCATTACAACCTTGAACCCGAACTTCTCCGGCTTCAACTGGTACTGCGGCAGCGTGCCCGGACCGCAGCTCGCGGTTCCGATTCCGTTCTGCCTGTAGTCGAGGTTCACGGTTATCTCATCCCTTCTCGGGAGGTCTGTCGTATGTTTGGCCTCGGTCAGGTCCACGGTATTGAAGTAGTGCGCGCTGAAATTGATCGTCGGCGCTGCGCATACCTTCAGCCCGTAACCGCGGAGATCGCAGAACGAAACCCAGCGCACGTCGCTCCTGTTGCCGTTCTCCTGGGGATAGACGTACGGCGTGTAAAGTTCATCGACCGTCCTGCAGAAGAGACCCACCTTTCCAGCCAGTATCGTGTCCGGATAGCTCTCGCCCGGTCCAAGTCCGAACCATTTCACCATCGAGAAATCCTTCGGAAGCCCGAGCTGTAGTCCGATCCTCGGAAGCATGATCGGCCACTCTCCGACAGGTTCACCCTTCGCCTCAACTGTCATTTCACCGTTTCCGGAGATCGTGTAGACGTATTCACAGTTGAACGCACGGCTGTATATAGGAGGAGCTATCCTGGATTTCACGGCTACCTGGACGGTAGAACCGTCTATCTTCCTGCATTCAAATCCGTCAAGCCTGTGCTGCAACCAGTGAAGTCCGGCATCCTTCCATTTCTTTTCAAGCTGGCCATGATCGCCCCAGCCCATCCTGTCATTGTCAGTGGGAGCGCGCCAGAAATTGAGCCTGGGTCCCTGGGAAATAATTTTCCGGCCGGAAATGTTATAGCTGGATATTGTTCCGCGTACTGAATCAAATACCACCGAACAGTCGTTGCCGGAGACCGTCAGCGAAGTCCTGGTCTCGCTGCAGCTGATCTTCGGGATGATGAGCGACGGCGCGGCGGCTGCGTTTTCCTTAACAGGCAGCCTGAACTGCGCCCAGGCGACCTCGTGTCCGGACTTCGCCCAGAGCGTGTCGGTCGCAAGCGTCACCTTCACATTCAGCCAGTATTCCCTGCCGGGGATGAAATGCGGTTTTGCATAATCAACTGTGATGACTTTGCTCTTCCAGGCTGCGATCTTAGGTGTGGGAATCGTGCCGGATGAGATCTCGACGCCTTCGGCCTCCACGGAATAGTCGAATTTGAGATGGTCGAGTGAATTGAAATCGTAGCGGTTCGTAATTTTCAATTTTCCGGACTTGATATCCTCTGCTTCGATGACGACAGGCTCGATCACCTTCTTGTATTCGATGAGTCCCGGAGACGGGGTGCGGTCGGGGAAGATCAGGCCGTCGGTTACAAAATTGCCGTCGTTCGGCTCGTCGCCGTAATCGCCGCCGTAGGCGTAGAATTCCCTGCCGTCCGCCGTCTTCTTCCTGATACCGTGGTCGATCCACTCCCAG
>CAZDNQ010000446.1:0-4389 GCA_964506605.1 uncultured Victivallis sp.
CTGGAGAACCTGGTGCTGTGCGGCGCATTCGATGCGCTGCACGAGCACCGGCGCCTCCCAGAACGGACGTCCCTGCACAAACCTCTCGAAGCCCCTGAATTCGACGATATGCAGACGGCTCCGGGAAACTTCACCCTTGTCGTCCAGATGTATGGTGACCTTGCCATGTCCTTCGACACGGGTCACCGGCTCAATGATTATTTTTCTGGGCATAAATATTCACCATGTATTTAGATATTTTCAGACAGGATAACAGGATTTACATGATATAATCAATTCTATTACTCTCAGTCAAATTTGAAAACTTCATACGGCAGATCGAGCTTGTTTCCCGTGGCGAGCGCATACAGCGCCGCCCATATCAGGTCCGCCCTGGGAGGACATCCAGGAAGGTAATAGTCCATCTTCACCACCTCATGGCAGGGATAGACTCGGTCGAGGATCTTCGGTATGTCCGGATCGCACGGGATGATCTTCTTCTCGTTGCAGTCAACGACCGTCGGTCCGTTGAGATACGCCTCTTCGAGGCATTCCTTGAGCGGGATCCAGTTCCTCATCGACGGCAGCCCGCCCATCATCGCACATTCCCCGAGTGAGACAAGCACGTCGCATTTTTTCCTGAACTCGATGAGGTTGTGCACATTCTCGTCGTTGCAGCAGCCGCCTTCGATTAGGCCTATGTCGCACTGCTTCGTGAATTTCTTGATGTCGTCGATCGGGGACTTGTTGAACTCGACTATCTCGATGAGATCGAAGAGCCGTTCATCTATGTCCAGGAAGGACATGTGGCATCCGAAACATCCGGCGAGGGAAGCTGTCGCTACAATTTTCTTAGGCATGTGAGTTTCTCCGGATTTTTTATTTTTCCACTTCCGTCCCGATTGGCGCAATATCGTACTTGCGCTTCCCGACAGGCACGTCGAAGCCCTTCTCCTTCTTCAGGATGGCGCCGACCGGGCACATGTCCATCGCCTTCTGGACAAGCTCGTCGCTGATATCCTTCGACGTGTCGGGATCGATGTTTATCACAAGCTTGTCGCCGCGCTTTCCAAAATCGAATATGGGCTTGCCCTCGCCGTTGAATATCCCGCGGATGCAGCGCTTGCAGAGGATGCAGCGGTTATGGTCCTTGAGTATCTTCGGATGCCACGCCTCCACGTCGCGCCTCGGGAACATGTACGGAAACTCCGGCACCACCATCCTGTAGCGGTACGCCAGGGCCTGGAGCTCGCAGAACCCGCTTTTTTCGCAGGACGGACAGAGATGGTTGCCTTCTGCAAAAAGTATCTCCACCACCGACTTGCGGAACTCCTGGAGCTCGGGTATGTCGTTCTGTATCTCCATCCCTTCGGCGACCTTCGTAGTGCAGGCAGTAGCGGGACGCCCGTTGATGAGCACAGTGCATATCCTGCACGATCCTTTCGGAGGTATCCCGGGATAGTTGCAGAGCGTAGGTATGTAGATCCCGTTTTCGGCCGCCGCCTCGACAAGCTGCCTGCCCTCTTCAGACATGCAGACCACACCGTCAACCGTATATTTCACGAACGTCGCCATGTTCACTTCCCTCCTGAGGTCGCGGCGTCGAAATCCGCAACGGCCTTGTCAAGATCAAAGGCAGGACAGAACCTATCGTCTCCGGCCCTGATCCGTTTTGCATATGCATCAGGAAAATTCCTGATAGTGCTCACGATGGGGTTTAGCGCCGTCTGCCCCAGCCCGCAGCGGTTCTTCTTCATTATCGACTGCCATTTGCCGAACGCGGCAACATCCTTGCCCGTCCCCTTCCCTTCGATTATCCTTTCAAGGATGATCTTGCTCATCCCGGTCAGCGCACGGCATGGCACGCATGAGCCGCACGACTCATCCCTGAAGAATTCCGTGAAGTTCAGGACTACATCCTTGAGCAGATCCCGCTTCCTTCCTATAATTATAAGGGATCCTCCGGTAGCCAGATCCTCGTATGAAAGCACGCGCGAAAATTCGTCCGGGGCAATGCAGGAACCCGAAGGTCCGCCGATCTGGACCGCCTGCGTATCCTCGGCTCCAACCATCTTCAGGATGTCGTTCACGCTGAACCCCCACTCGATCTCGTATATGCCCGGCCTGCTGCAGTCGCCTGAGACGCTTATGACCTTCGTGCCCTTGGATTCCTTTGTGCCAAGCCCGTTGTACCAGTCGGAGCCGTTGAAAAGTATCCGGACGACAGAGCAGAGCGTCTCGACATTGTTCACCACGGTTGGCTTCTGCAGATATCCCTTCTCAACCGGGAACGGGGGCCTGTCGCGTGGTTCGCCGCGTTTTCCCTCGGCGGATTCGATGAGGGCTGATTCCTCGCCGCATACATAGGCGCCCGCGCCGAACTGGATCTTTATGTCGAAATTGAAGCCCTGCTTGCCTCCGATGAAAGTTCCGAGAAGATTTTCGTCGCGCATCTTCTCCAGCACGTCCTCCAGATATCTCCTGAGGTAGCGGTATTCATTCCTGAGATAGAGTATCCCCTGCCTTGCGCCGACTGCGTATCCCGCGACAGCCATTCCTTCGAAGACAAGCCTCGGCAGTTCCGTCAGGATCACGCGGTCCTTGAAGGTTCCCGGTTCGCCTTCGTCGGCGTTGCAGAATATGTATTTCACATCGCCCGGAGCCTTCTTCGCGACCTCCCACTTCATTCCGGTCGGAAAGCCTGCGCCGCCGCGGCCGCGCACATATGACGACTTGACCAGCTGGATGATCTCGTTCGAGCTCATGCCGACGGCCTTCCTGATCCCCGAGCCGGCCTCGTAGTCGGCAAAAACCACCTCGCCCCTTTTCATGATATTGCTGTTGACCATCGAACGCACAAGCGGATTTGAATTCTGGCCGTCGCCAAACTTACCGCCTTTAATTTCATCGACAGTCCTGCCCGCCCTCATCCCGGCGATGATCGCCTTCGCCTTTGCAGGCGTGAGGCACGTAAACACCTCCTCGTTGATGATTGCCGCGGGTTCCTGGTCGCTCATCCCGATGCAGGCCGTGTCGAAGAGCCCGATCAGCCCGTCCCTGGTGACGGATCCGAACCTGCAGCCAGCCGCCTCCTCGAAAGCCTTCGCCACCTCGTCGCGGCCGCAGAAGACGGCCAGCACGCTGGTGTTGAGATAGACGGTGTACTTGCCGCGCGGCTCCTTCGTGAAGAAATGATAGAACGAGACTGTCTGCTCGACGCTGACCTTCGGTATGTCGAGCGCCTTGGAAATCTGCTCTATGGTCCAGTCGGAAAGATATCCGAGTTCGCTCTGGATGTCCATGAGGATGTCCATCAGCCTGGTCTCATCCCCGTTGTATCTCTTGATCACATTGTTTACAGTGTTTCCCATGGATGCCCCCGAAAGGTTATCTTGCCAGTAAACTATCAGCAATGCGATAAATATCAACAAGGCAAGATTGCCAAGGCAATGGGTACAAATACTACCGGGATATTTTTCATTGATTTTTTAAATGCCCGACAGGGAACTTTCAATATCATTGGGCTATATTTACATTCCAATAAAAACAGGAACATCAGGACACAATGAACAGCAAACCTTCGAATATAGTAAAAGGCGTCATACTCGCAGGCGGAACCGCCTCCAGGCTCCGCCCCCTTACAAATGTCACCAACAAGCATCTCCTGCCCGTCGGCAGGAAGCCCATGATCTACCATCCCATCGAGAAGATGACCGGAGCAGGCATCGAGGACATCCTCATCGTCACCGGCGTGGATCACATGGGTGATGTCGTAGGTCTCCTGGGCTCCGGCAAGGACTTCAACTGCCGTTTCACCTACAAGGTGCAGGACCAGGCCGGCGGAATTGCACAGGCGCTGAGCCTCGCCGAGGACTTCGCGCACGGCGTGCCGGTCGCAGTCATCCTGGGCGACAACATATTCGAGGATTCGATGAAGCCATACCTCGACAAATATCTAAAGCAGAAGAAAGGCGCACATATCCTGCTCAAGCCCGTAAAGGATCCCCAGCGCTTCGGAGTCGCCGAGGTCAGCGGAGACAAGGTCCTTTCCATAGTCGAGAAGCCGAAAAGCCCGAAATCCGACATGGCCGTGACCGGCATCTACTTCTATGACGGCGAAGTTTATGACATCATCAGGACCTTGAAGCCTTCCGGACGCGGCGAGCTCGAGATCACCGATGTGAACAACGAATACATCCGCAGGGGCACGATGACATGGAGCAGCATGACTGGCTGGTGGAGCGACGCCGGCACGTTTGAATCACTGAACAAGGTAAATGAACTGGTAGCGAAGGAGCCGCCAAAATGACCAAAGAGACAGCTAAGCTTAAATCAGTTTTTTCAGAAGGAAACCTCATTATCTGGGGTTCCGGTGCGTTAATTGACGGTGTTGCGGTGCGATACGCTAAA